>NZ_KB895578.1:0-148730 GCF_000374885.1 Bacillus sp. 105MF
CTGCCGTTCCAGACTCGTTTCGGTCAGTTCTTGCTGCTTTCGCACGTTATCGACCGTCTCAGCCACCGGAATTGCGTGTAACGAGGCTACGTCTACGTTCACTGTACGTTACAACCTGGAGATTTGCCCACATGCCTTTTGCATGTGATGTCAGAAGGCTTCGCCATGTCGCTTTCACTTCATGGCGCCTCTCAGGCTACGGGAGTGGAGTCTATTCTCCCGATTGGACTTTCACCAACTAGATAATGTGTCCTTATCTGGACACGCCAACTTGCCAACGAAGAGAATAGAATTGATAAATTTTATGCGCCGTCATGTCAGTTTCATTTATCTTTGTAATAAACAAGTTGATACCACTCGCGTATTTAGGCATTCGTCGTTTTTCTTTTTTATGCCGTTCTAATCGTTTTGTATGTTCAGATTCTGTTAATTTATAGATGATTAGACGCGTTGGTTGTTTTTGTTGAAAATTATACATAGTCTTAACTTGATGGCTATGTCCTATTGGACACTTTTTATTTCATAACCATTTAACTTTCCAATACCAAATAAATCAATTTCTGTATCAATTAATTTCGGGATAAATTTCACTATTTTTGTCCTACCTTGAAGAACTTCACCTTCAGTAGTAATAAATTCAAATACTGGTTGCTCATTTTTCTTCATTATTTCAATAAAAATTGTATCTTTATCAGTAGTTCCACGTATAATGACTTCCCAGTCTAAATAGTCATCAATCCTTACATAAGCTATTCGAAAATCTATTTCTTCTTTTCTCTCTCCTAAATAAGTGATTTTTCCAACTTCAAACTGTGCCATTTTACTACCTCCCTTTTATTACATCTTCGACAGGAAAGAAGAAAAACCTACACTATAAAACATCTTTTATTCTTTTAAATTACCAAAAATTGAGCTATAGAAAATAATTCTCCCTAAAGTCCTTGTCCGACCTTAAAAGAGAATGAAATATTTCCTTCCATTCATATGAATCTTCATACTAATTTCTCGATAGCTAAAGTTTCAAACTCAATCCTCTATCATTTGTGTGATTCCAATTGCTGAAACTGCTGTACCGATTGCTTGTATCCAAATACCAATTAGTCCAACGAATCTCTCATCTTCTTTTTCTCTATCATTTTTCTCAATCATTTGGTTTTCCTTGGATATGTTGTGTATGCCTTGAAATGCTTGTAATCCAGCTCCTAGCGTTTGTAGTGAATTACCCACTACAATCAACCATGGAATTTCAGGCTCCTCATTCAATGCCACTTCTACCCCTACAAATGCACCAATAGACTGTAGACTATTTCCTGTGATAATGAGATAATCATTCTCTTCCATTTCTTTTTGTATATTAAAAAACGTTCCTATTACATTTGAAACATTCCCTAAAGCTAATAATTCAATCCCTGTTTTCTCCAAAGATTTATTTTTTTGTTTCATTTGTTCCTCTTTACTCAGTGCAGTTTCTTCTACTTTCATCCCTTGTTTTTCAAAGAAATCTTTTAACGCTATCAATTGCAGTATATATCCAAGAGCTTGTAATGATCCACCTACAATTACAAGTGGTTCTTCAACATTTTCTTCTCCTATAAACCCTCTTGTAGTTCCAATGGCAGCTATCGTATTTCCACCTACTTGAAACCATGCTCCCGTAACCGTTAAATTTCTTGGATTCATATTATTCATCCACCTATATTAGAATCATCTTATTTATCATGGATTCACGGACATCAATACCCACTTGTAAAATAATAATATTTATGTCTTCCCTACATTTTCCCATTATATTTTCATACATTTCATTTTGTGCATGAAATGACTTCTCCAAGCTTTTTCACCTATGTATATATTCCAAATTAAAAAGAGCACTCGACAGTGCTCTTTCGTGATAAGGAGTTTTCAATGAGTATGAAAAAAGCGATTTACGCTTGTCCCATACTTCAATATATGCTTGCCCAGTTCAAAAGGTGTGCAATTTATAAATCTTTTTTCAATTTACTAAATTCTTCATCCAATTGCCATGTGTGGTGTTTCATCAAAATCATGATAAATGATTTTTTCTAGACTTTGACCAATAGGAACAAGCCATTTTCTCTGCTGTATTAAATTAGTAATCCCACTCACATATGCAGTTGCATCTTTACTCTCACCATTCATTTGCATAGTAAACATTACTTTAGAATCCATAATTCCCCTCCTCTATTTTTGTTCGTTGTGTTCGTTTGTTTTGTTAGCCCTTAAATTGAATTACAACTACATTCTTTCTATTAAATAACTACTATCAATAAAGAATTCAGAAAATCCATAAACAAAAAAGAGTGCTTTGAAGAAAAGCACTCTTTCAAAAAATTTTACCACTCTCGACGCTCATCGCGATCACAATCACGATCATGTTTACGTCTACGACGACAATCATCGCAATCACAGTCGCGTCTACAACGACGGTCATCACAATCTCTATGTCTGCATCTACAGAACATTAAGTCATCCCAAAATCTACCGCAATCTCGAAAGCGATTAAAATGACAATTACATCTCATAGATATGATTACCTCCTCTTCATAATAGGATTCATCATATTCTATGATTAAAAACAAAAAACAGCTTGTTTATTAGTCTATATTCTGTATTTTAGAGTAATAATATTCATATCTAATATGGCTAATAACAAAGATTTTGGTGTGACTTCCCTAATAAACATTTCCGTTTGAATAAAACTCAATATTCCGTCAATACTGTAGATACAATAATCTTTCTCCAGTCCCCCATTGGAGTCGAGCAGTTAGCTTTTGCTAGCTGCTCTTTTATTTTTATTAACTTGTCACTATTTGATAGGGTAAGCATATATTATGGATATAAGACATGCTCACTCATATGCCCTCACATTGAAAGAGGACATTTTTATTACATACAAAATAGCGTTTTGTTGATTTTTTTCACACTTAACTGAGACAAGCATATATTATTTTATGTAGACCCTTTCTCATAAAAAATCTACCTTTCTGAGAGCACATTCATATGTGTTCTCTCTTTTTATTCGCTATTAAATAACGCTTTTATTTTGTTTAATTTTCATCTCTCTTCCCATCCAGCATAATATTTTAAATCTATCCTATACTATTGTTACAACGGCATTTATTACTAAAAGATTTTTCAATACATTTTATTCATAATCAGTACAATACTAAAAAACACTTTAGTAATTTTCAACAATTATGTCGCTTGTATACCTACATGTAATAAGGAGGGATGTAAAATGGAGAAAGCGAATGAAAATATATCTACATCAAGCCATCAAGCAAAAGAGGACGAAATTGCTACAGAGGCAGGTGTACTCCTAAAATTAAAAACACTTCAACCAGCAAGTGAAGAATCTGTATTAGCTCCAACCAATCAACTTCCATCCAGTGTTATGAAACCTCTTGAAGATAAATAAAGATTTTTATAAAAAGAGTTCAGTCGCAAATATCGGCTGTCCTTTTTATTTTTCTTAAAAATCCTTAAAACCACTTTCTTCCTTATGAAGGGCCCGGCCAAGATAATTGTAAAATAACGCCTGTATATGAAACCCGTACACATTTTTGACACATCCACTATCACAATCCCCTGAAAATTCGTGATAATATTAATTTGTTGAATATGCCAAATTTCGACATTGCACGACAACAATATCTCCCTTATCGAATCCCTGTCCCCCAGGGATTTTTCCTTTTATTCATTACTTTTTGTTTCATTAAATTTTCAGCCTGAAGAAAATTTAAATTTGGTATTACTTAGTTCCTGTTGATCCGAATCCGTTTTTACCTCTTTGGCTTTCCGATAGCCCGTCCACTTCCACAAAATGTGCTGTTTCCACTGGGGCTATAACGCCTTGAGCAATGCGCGTTCCTCTTTCAATAACATGAGCCTGCATATTCACTTCCAATACTCGTTCATCGTTATCAACAATGACACCAACTTCTCCCCTAAAACCACTATCAACCGTACCTAATATCACTCGTAGCTTCGTGTCACGCCTCATACCGCTACGTGGTCGTGCTTGTAATTCGTATCCTGGTGGAATCTCAAAAGCTAATCCTGTTGGCACAACCTTCGTTTCTCCTCGCCAGATAAAAGAGTAAGGTAAGAGTTATTCTTTACCATTTTAAGAGAGGGTCTGCTATTCGTGGCAGATCCTCTTTTGTTAAGCTGAAACTTAATTAAAAAGCGTTTTGTTAAATTATTTATGAATAAGTGTCCATCGAACAGCAATGTCTCCTGTTATTATTTGCTATAAACCATATACAGTTTCATGCGGAATTCCTGAAAAAAGCATTCCATCCTGTGTAATATACATCGGGTAATAATATTGTGATGAATAGTGAGGTTGTATACTTTGGTGCATTTGTTGTGCTTGTAACGCTTGTTGCTGTGCTTGCATAGCCTGGTGAACAGCTTGAATTGTACTTTGCGCAGGACCCTGCCCTCCTAAAGGACGCATTCGCATTTCATTGTAAAAATAATTGGGAAACATTCGTTTCTCCCCCTCCTCGTAAATACTCTCACCTTCCATCTTTCATACTATGCATATTGATTTAAAGTTGATAATTTGTGAAACTTCTCATCTTGTCACTCCCTAATCTCTTTCTATTCAAATAACGCTTTTATTCATTTCATTCCAATTAACTATTATTTGAAAAATCAGAAACATTTACTCAATGTTTTTTCTGAATACTCACGATATTATTTAGTTGCTGGTGTTCACCATCCCGAGAACTCAGCAACTGCATCCATGAACTCTACTCTCTATATGATGAGAGTAGAGTTTTTATTTATAGGATAATCTCTGTATATTTGTATGAAATTCAAATTTGATACTTGAATTCATTTAATAAAGAGCTGTAATCATCCTCACGATCTCGCTGTTGTTTCTGCTAGAAGTTCTTTCTGCAGCTGTTCAACTTCTTTCGATAACTCACGATTCTGTTCCATTACTTCATCCACTTCTTACATCATTTAAATCCTGAACCGTTCCGCTTAGAAGATGGGTTGCTAAAAGAACTTCCAGAGCTCCTACACGCTTTCTAGGTATGTTTTTTGCTTCTCGCCTTCTAGAAATGTAGTAGTACAAGTTCCCTTCCACAACACCAAACTGTTCAGCGATTTTCCCCCAAGTCCACTTTTTTCATCAGCTGCACGTAACTTCTCAGCCTTTGTACAGATTTGATCCCAGTTTCTCTCTTCAGCCATATTCTCCGTTCTCCCTTCGATTAGGCTATCGCCTAGCTTTTTAAGGTTTCTCCCAATTTGACAGTTTTCTACACCTTATTACAGATATGCTCCATTTCCCTTGTCTGATGAATATCTATTTATTTCTTCATTTGGACGTAA
This sequence comes from Bacillus sp. 105MF, assembly GCF_000374885.1. Lineage (NCBI taxonomy): Bacteria > Bacillati > Bacillota > Bacilli > Caryophanales > Bacillaceae > Bacillus > Bacillus sp. 105MF. The sequence continues at coordinate 5,374 of NZ_KB895578.1, forward strand.
CAGATTACATTTTTCACATAAATTCATATTTCTTAGCCCACACTATCCTTAAGCCGTCCGAACTAGCGGCTTCACTCTTCTTGTAATGAGAACGCAATTTATTGCAATTCGCTAACTCATTCAACCCACCGGCAGGCAACTAAAAGCGTTGTCTGCCCTTTTTTCGTATAAACTTTTTTAATTCACACAAACTACCCATAAGTGAGTTGCTGTATTACTGTTTTTTGAGAAAACATAATTTTCAACGTAAGCAGATAGCATAAAGAGCTATCTGCTTTTCGTATAATCTTTTTCATTTCACATATACTATCAACGAACCTATTTACCAATACGAGTCATTTTGGTGTTTTGAATTTCTCCTAAATTACCCTTCTTGGGATAAGCATTTTTTGCTTATCCCATTTTGTTGTATATATATTTAAATTTACGTTAACACTATTTACGAGCGTGTTTTCTGATTATTCGTGGTTTTTATCCAGGGTAATCTTTCTCCTAATAAGGACGGCAGGTACGACTGCTTGTCCTTATTTTTTTTACTCATACCAAATTCATTCACTTCTTCATAAAAAACAACTTCTGAATCCATGCATTTTGAGCACTTATACTCGCTTAATAAAACTTGGCATGTTCCGCTCTCTGCTCGCATTTTCTTCCTCATAATTTCTGCTCGTTGCATTACCACTGCCATAGCATTTCCGACGTGTTGCCTCTTTTACACCACCTCTTCGGTTTTTATAATTTTCATCGAGCTTGATTACATCTGCAATTGTTTTGACATTCTTCTTTTGCCAATCGAATAGAATGCCACTGATCTATTTCCAACGCTTTGCATTTTGGTCAATCGCTCTGTCTACAGCTTCCATAATGATTTGACTTCCTAATACATCACAGAATTCTCCAAGGTCCTGCATTGCGGTCTCACCTAATGGGATGTTATTTTGCAATAAGTAGTTGAAGATTTTGCAAATAATCTATTTCAAAAACACTAATGTTTGTAAAATGTTTACAAATACGGATTTTGCATAAAAATACTAGCAGATTCGTATAAAATTGAAAGGAGCGAAAAACATGAAAGAAATCAAGTCTGAAGAGGAATTCAAGGACATTATCGCAAGCGAGGAGCCAGTAGTAGTTAAGTTCTTCACTACATGGTGCCCAGATTGTGTACGGGTGAAGTAGTCAGTTTTATGCATGAGTATACATCGTTAACAAACGTTATAATATAAGGGTTTAGAGGACATATAAGCGACCACTTACCTCTTACCATTAATTGGAATCGTTCGTTTAGTTTGCAGTTTTGTTTGCAAACTTGTTAGCACTTTTTTATATTTCTTCTACTAAAAATCTTCATTGTATTTCTTCAATTACACATCACTCTCACTGACATTATGACGAAAATCATCAATTAAATTATGGGATTTTAAAAATTCCATAATTTAATATCCTTATTTGGAGTATTTTATCTGAACTCCCTAATAACTAAAAACATTATTACCTATGTTTATGGCTACATAATAAATTCTTTTTTCGTTTTGGAGATACTTCAAAATCTTAACTTGATGGTGGTGTGGCGCTGCCCCAAGAAGGGACTCGCTTTTCGCGATCCCCTTCCACTGTGCTTAATAAGCTCAAAGTCGAGCATATCTTTTTAGAAGTCCAATTTATCCAATAAAAAAAGCACTCATTAAAGAGTACTTTTAAACGCATTATCAATAAAATGATATCTAAAATAAATAATTACTTTAATGAATAAGTACAAGAATTACCATTATTCACAAGGCGTAACCTATCATTATCTCTTATCATTTTAACAGTAGTTTTTTCTTCTTCACTGCTTTCTGTTGTTTTTCCATTAACCTTAAGATCAGTAAGTTTTACTTGGAATTCATCCTCAAATATTCTTGTATATTGTAGCTCCGCAGTTTTCTTATCTCCTTCTTTAGTGAATCCTTTCCATACCATCTTATCTTTCCCTGAAAACACGATTGTAGGTGGACATTTTGTATTAGTCTTGTCTATCAATTCCCAGGTACCATTAAACCTATACTCATTTTTACTAGATTCATTATTATTTCCACATGCACTTAAGATTAAAATATAACCAACTGATATAGCAATTAGTTTCTTTTTCATAATACGCCTCCAAATATAAATTTGTACCAATTATGAAAATAACTATTCACTTAAGAACATATTATTATATTTACTCTTCCGTTTATCTATTTATTCCCCTATATAGTTTGTCCATAGTGGACAACGTCCTATAAGAAACTTTATTTATTTTTAACGAAACTAACAGAAATATGATCAAAAATTAGTTTCCAAACCCATTACTTAAAAACAAAGTACTATAACAAACATTAGATACTGTCTATTGAACATCCTTAACGTACGAAATTGTTCACTGTTTATTCAAACTACAGTGAACAAAAAAATGAACCTAAACAATCTTATTCTTCAAGACTTTAGGGCAATTTATTTTCGAAAAGGTACAGTACCACATTTTAAAACAAAAAATAGTTATATATTGGAATTCTCATCATATATCTGTCTTATGCTCTATCTAGAAGGGACTGTTGAAAAATGGGGAATAATCACTTTCATAATGTGTTTGCTGTGAAACAAGAACATTTTGGACAGGTTCTTAAATTAAAGAAATTCTTTGAAGAATTGGATATGGATTTTAATGATTTCACTGATCCTCGCACTCTAGTCAACGCGCTAGAATCAAATCGTGATATAAACTTTTTGAAGTCGTCACAGGAAGCAATCATCGGAGGAGAAGCACTTCAAATTTCAGAATTGATCGAGAAAATTAGTAATCTGATTATTAAAGATATATTAGCATTTCCTACTTATCGTTGGGGAGAAAGTATAAACCAAGATATTGTGAGTCAGGTGACCGATGCTATTACTAACATGTTTATTAATTTAAATAAGCAAGATGCTGAACCATGGATCTTCTGGTATAACACTGGGAGTGTTTTTCCAAGATATACTTATAATATTTTAATCGCTATAGATACTCAGGACAAAGACTATCTTACAGACGTTTTAGCCATTAGTTTTGATGTTTTGGTTGTAAAAAAAACTAAACAGGAAGTTTGTTCTTTCACAGTTAATGATAGTGCACAATGCCTTATAATGATGAAACATATGCTTGTTGGGATTAAATTTGAAGATGTTTATCCCTCGTAACCCCCACCCCTCTACTTATAAGTAGAGGGGCGGTTATTTTTTGCTACACTCTTATATACTTTGAATCACATAGACCTTCACATATATATCATATTTTGCTGCTAACTGTTCCAATTTCTTTTCCCTATATTTTGTAACTGTAAAGAAATGAATAATTGGCACCTTTCCATTATTTTTTTGCTTATAAATTTGCGTAAACTCTTCATACTTTTTTAGCTTTTCTTCATTAATCTTCATTTTTTGTGAACGATCTACTTCAACTGCATGAAGTATCCCTTCTTCATCTCTGTATTTTACATCTGGAATAATCTTCTTTTTCTCTCCATTCTTTCTATAACGTATTTCCGTTTCTATTTGCCAATCGTCTGGACAATATAGATGTAACCAGGCTTCATTTCGTAAAAGCGCATGCTCCATTCTATTTCTTGAAACAACTTTCCCTTCGCCCAATAGTGCATGACCTTCTTTGTTGAGGTAATATACATACTCTTTATAATAGGTTACACGACTTACGAATGGAGTTAAGTCTTTCATAATACGGTTTTCATTTCGTATGCCACCCATATCATGTACGCGCATCAAATGTCTTCTTGTTGCAAACTGCAGTTTTCTAATCGTCGCAAGTATCTCCATCTGACGTTCCTTCTTCAACTGCTTCAATGTGTCCATCCTTCTCCACCTCATATTCTTTTAGATGTTCCCACATAAGCTCATCGTCAATAAATGGAACTTACAATTTTGTAAAGTTGTCTTTCATATATATTGCTCTTCCTGGTATAGACGGTAGAGCTTCTAATCCAGGTTGATCTATTACAACTTCTGATGCTGTTCTAGTGGGTAATCGGAAACCCAACTTTGCATTAGACATCTGTTTTACTACCCTCGGTAATGAATCACTCGTTGGGTACTGCGTACAAAAAACAATGCGAAAACCCAGCGCCCCACCCACACGAGCAATATAGCTAATCATGTATTGGCACTCTTCTAACATTTGATTGTGATTTTTCGGTAACCCTCGCGCTGGTGCAAGTACTGCTCCTTCATCAATCACAATGAAATACCGGTCTCTTTCTTTGGTATGCACAATATTTTTGATGCCATGTTCTTTCATGTACTTCCCACGCTCGCTCATCTTCTCCATAACTTTTATCAACATTGCATGTGCTTGTTCTGGTGTTTCGGCTATGTTTTCTACTTGCTGCAGTTTCTTGTATTCGCTAAATTCCAATCCTTCCTCTTTCAAATCAATTAAATAAAAATGTGCATGATTCGGATTAGCTAAAGATAACGTGGTGAACATGTTTTTTAAGAACACTGTTTTCCCCATACGAATCAAACCGCCAATTGCTATGTGTGGTGTTTCATCAAAATCATGATAAATGATTTTTTCTAGACTTTGCCCAATAGGGACAAGCCATTTTCCCTTCTGTATTAAATCTGTAGACCACTCCCATTTGTTCGGTATTTCTTTATGAAAGACCCGTATTTTTAACTTGTAGTTATCGTATTGGATCCGCACTGGTTTATTTAATCCCTCACTCACAACATCTTCAACCTTTTGAATAATTTTGCTCGGCATTCCAACCGGTAATTTATATACGTAAGTCGCACTACGATCATCATCGATTTGCTTTTGAAACTTCGGATAATGCAGCTTATCTTCTTTTTTTATCGCAATTCCAGATACCTCAAAGAACACTTGTATTTTTCGTTTATCATCATTCTTTCCTTTGAACTTATCACCACATAAAACGATGGTTAACGCAGCTGTAGGAATCAACAATAATTCAATCATTTTCTCACCCCTTTTTATACCCTTTATAGGGTATAAAACTCCCTTGTTTATAAGGTCATATTGTACAAGCGAATTCCCTTTTCTTATCTAATAAGTGTATTTCCGCATCTATATTCCCTTATAGAAACGCGAAAAGTACATAACGTAGAAGATATAAAAACGAGCCTGTTAATGTGGTGTACATGGTCATACGTGGAAGCCAATATGGAACACTCTGCCCCATTTTTTCTACCACTTTCATTCCTGCTACAGACAAACCAGTTGCCGTCCAAACAACTACCACTTCCCCTACGATTGTCATCTGAATCCCTCTCTTCTTTTTAGTTGCAAGCCTTTGGATGTCACAATCGGTTGGTACTGCTCTATAACTTCTCCCCATTCAAGGATTTCGTCTTCATCTTCATATAAATCATCCATGATATCGTTTGATAATCGATAGTAACCTTTATACTCTCTGTTGTTAAAAACATCATATCTTTCCATGTGGCCCATAATTGCACATGTTTCTTTCTTTCCGTTTGAATCCTTATACATTTTTCTCAGTTCTTTTGAAGGATAGAGGTAAGGAGTTTCATTTAAATGTGAATATTGCCAACGCATATAAACCAGCTCCCTTCTTGGTGTGCTCAATTCCATGTAGGCTTCTTCGTGGTCTTGATATAGGTATATGACCTAGAAATTAAAAACTTGTTTGTCCATCTTAAAAAAAGTAAATAGGGAATTTCTTTTTGTTATCGAATATACGAAAGTGAGGTGAACAAATATGAAATGTAAGCTTAAAGAAATTTTAGATGAGCGAATGATAAAACAAGGTGCGTTAGCAAAAAGAGCCAACATCACACCACAACAATTTAGCCAAATTATTCATGGGAAAAGTGAACCTTCTTTACGGAATGCAATAAAAATTGCAAAGATATTAGAGTTGCACGTGGAAGATATCTGGATTGAAGACGATTTAGAATAAACATCATCTGGGCATACTCATACTGAGGTGAATTGCATGATTTGGGCAATATCATTACTTGTAATGGTCTTTCTTGTTGGTGCAATAACAAAAAACCCTGAAGTTTCTACAGAAAAAATTCGTGCGAATCGAATAAAAAGAGCTGCAAATCGAATGGATTTAGAAAAGATGGATCCGAGGGAATTTGAATACTTTGTAGCTGATTTATTCCGTTCTCTCGGATATAAAGCGCAAGTTACTTCGGGTTCTAATGACGGCGGAAAAGATATCATTCTTCATAAAGGGAAGGAAATGAAGTTTGTTGAAGTGAAACGTTATACGAAAGGAACAATTGGAAGACCTCTTATTCAGAAACTTCATAGCGTTATTGTGGATGCCGAAGCAGTCGGAGGGTATTTTGTAACGCTCAGTAATTTTAATAAAAATGCGAGGCAATATGCGATGAATAAAAATATTGAATTGATTGATGGAGATGCGTTAATCAATATGATGAACTCATAAAGCTAACTCATTTGTAGAGTTGGCTTTTCTGTTGTTTAGTTTCTTACAAAAAACATTTAATAACTTCTTTTTTTGTAAAATAAATCCTTATAATTTGATATAATTATTTTCGAAATATTAATACATATATAGGGGGATTATTATGGAGGCGACAGGAGTAAACGGGCAATTACAGATCGATGGGAACAAAATCGTCATTAAAAGAAAAGGCATGCTCGCGAAGATGACACAAGGGTTAAAGGGAGATAAAGACATACAAATTAAACAGCTTTCTTCTATTCAATTCAAGCCTGCCGGAACATTCACAAATGGTTATATCCAGTTTACTTTCTCTGGAGGAAAAGAGGATAAAGGCGGTCTTTTTGATGCCACAAAAGATGAAAATACAATTATGTTTAATAAAAAACAACAACCGAATTTCATAAAAGTGAAAGCATTGATTGAACAGAAAATGGACGAATTCCATTCTCCTGCACCTACTCATGCTCCTGCTGATGTAGCTGATCAAATAAAAAAACTAGCTGATTTGCGTGATAGCGGCATTCTTACAAACGAGGAATTTGATGCGAAGAAGAAACAATTACTTGGGATATAAAAAAACAACCCAGCTCCTATAAAGGAGCTGGGTTTCATTATTCAAAAACATATATATATAAAATCTTACTTAATAGCTTATAAAATAAAAATTTATGTAAAATAAACTCTACTTATCTGATATAGTAAACATTGGAATATATACATATTTTTCAAGGAGGAGCAAAATGCAAAGGAAGGTTTGGACTATTTTATTTTTAATCATCTTTTTCCCAATTGGTTTATTTCTAATGTGGAAACATCAACATTTCACGAAAGCGACACGTGTCATTATCACATTGTTTTTTCTAATTCTTATTCTATTAGTATCGTGTAGTAATGGTACAAGTAGCGCTGAAAAGGCTGAATTAAAAAAGAAAGAACAACAACTAATCAATCAAGAAAAAGAGTTAGAGAAATTTGAAAAAAAACTAAAAGAAAAGGAAAAAGAGTTAGATAAAAAATCTAAAGAATGCCAAAAGAATGATGAAGAAAAGAAAAAATCAGAAGAACAAAAGAAACTAGAAGAAGAAAAACGTAAACAAGAGGAAGAGCAACACAAGCAAGAGGAAGTGCGAAAACAAGAAGAACAAAAGAAACAACAAGAACAACAGGCTCAAGTTAAACAAGAAGCTGCGACTCCAGCTCCTCAACCAAATCAAAAACAACCAACTGAGCAAGGTGGCTCTTGTAATATTAAAGGGAATAAAAACAGTAAGGGTGAAAAAATTTATCATATGCCTGGACAACAGTTTTATGATAAAACAAATGCCGAAGAAATGTTTTGCTCAGAAGCGGAAGCAAAAGCTGCGGGATATAGAGCGTCAAAAAGATAGTAAAACCGTCTCCGCAAAGGAGACGGTTTTACTTTACTTCACATATACATAGGCTTCACTTGCAGTTACATAGTATGTTTTGCCCTTGCTGTTGTGTACTTTGTATTGACAAGAACCATTTACACTTTCATTCGCATCAATTATAAATACTATACTAACCTCTACTATTCAAGCCATATCTAATCTCTTTATCTATCATTTCATTCCTGGAAAAGTCCTCTCTCTCATTATGAACTCTCCCCCACCGACTGAAGACTGTAAAAAACACACATGTTATAAAAAGGGAATTTTTCAAGGAACACATAGCCAATTATTGTTATAATTAAATTCGCAATATTTTCCCAGGAGTGTTCCTATGAAGAACAGTAAGATAATAGACATACATACTAGGCACTCTCCTTCCTTAATACGTTCATAGAAATATAGAAAGGGTTTATGCGATGGGACAATTTCAAAGTAATTTTCAAGTGGCACAACAAATCGCTACGCAAATGAGAGCAGCTTCGGATACAATCCAAAGTGCGACAAATCGTTCTATAACAAAGGCGGCACGAACTACGCTAACTGTTAATTCCAAAGCCCAAGAAGCAAATCAACAAATGTTAGATTTGACGAAACAATTTTCCACCGCCTTTCAACAAGCAGTCGATAATATTCATTCGGTAGCTAACGAGTTTGAGAGAATGGATAACGAACTTCAAAATACTTTTCGCTAATGTGGCCACCTTCGTAAAGGTAAAACGATAGGAGGAAAAAGATGAGTCAAGATATTGAAAACCAAATCAAACAATTAAATCAAAAATTACGAAGTGTATTCGAAGAGCAGGACCGGAATCAATCTGCGATTCAAACTATGGAAGATAGATATAACTCTTATGAAGAATTAGGTGATTTTTTAGCAGGAACATTCCACCAAGACATTGAATCGCCTGAGGAAGCCCTTAATGAATTTATAATGGAAGTTACTAAAATCTGTATTGAAAATACTAAAAATGATATACTTTCATTTTTAAACAGCAATTTAACTGATAGCGAAAAAGAGGAATTTATTAAATATAATACTTATATTTATTACCCAGCATTAAACTTAACACCTATAGAATGGTTAAAACAGACCCTTGAAACACTAAAAGAAGCTTTAAAAAGTAAAAAATAAAATTACAATAAACAAAGCCGACTCAACGTGATATGAGTCGGCTTTGTTAAAATTTCACTAGCCGTAATATAGTACGTATTCCCTTTCGAATTGTGTACTTTGTATTGTGTTGATCCATTGACAGTTACTTTAGCATCAATAGCAAAGCCTAAACCTGTATCTACAGTTCCTGCAACATCTTTATCTTGCCAAGATAGAGAATCATAGAAACAGAGGTTGTCCACCTTAGAAACAACACGTTTCCCTGGACTTCCCCCCGTCAAGTAGACAGCTTTTAAAAAAAGACTAGGCAGCCATCGAGATTCGATATTCAATCGGAGCTCGATGGTTGAGTCGTTTTTGGAATCGTTTGTAGTTATAATGATAGATGTATGTTTCAATTGCTTGAATCTGTTCACGCAATGTATGATCCTTTGAAAGGCGTAATTGTCTTTGCGTACATGTTGAGCGCCACTTATAGTAGCTAGATCGATTTAACTGCGCAATGACGACCAGCCAGGTTACTTTGTATCGAGAACGTAGTTCTTCAATAATCTCGTACTTAGCCGTTTGAGCAAGAACACCTCCTATAGATTTGGATACTGCTTTTTTAAATAAGCCACCTGCGCCTTGTAGTATTCCAATTCTTCTTCCACACTATCGAATTTCGTACGAGAACGACCTTTCAAGGGGTTTTTGAAGCCCTTATTACCGTTGTTTTTTCCCCGTGAGTCTGAAATACCGCCTGTTTCTTGATATTTCTGAACCCAATCCATTAACTGTGTTCTACTTTTCAGCTTATATTTCTTAGCTATAGCTGTTTGGCTACCTTCACCATTTAAATAACTTTTTACAACTTGTATCTTTAATTCATCTGAATAAGTTTGAAATTTAACCTCTTTTTTAACCATAATAAAATCCCCTCCAAGTAGAAGTGTAACATCCATGTTTGTTCATGGTCTTTTTACACTGTCTACCTTAAGGAGATACTATCAGGTTCGAAGTGGACAATAATAGTAGACATTGGTCCCGATCCTGAAACGGGAAAAAGACGCCAAAAATGGTTTTCAGGATATAAAACGAAAAAAGAAGCGCAAACCGATATGACTAAAAGAATCGTAGAAATTGAAGAAGGCTCGTATATCGAGCCCACAAAAATGAGAGTACGTGAATTCTTTATTCAATATCTTGAAGCTAGGAAGATAAAGCTTAGAGAAACCACGTACTATAACTATCGTAAACATATTAATAATCGTATTATACCAAAACTCAGTAACATTCCAATGCAAAAATTAAAGGGTATAGATCTTGAAAAATTTTATAGTGATCTATCAGAAAGTATGAAGCCCACTACGGTACGAAGTATACATCAGATTATTCGTACTGCCCTTTCTTATGCAATGAGACATAAAATTGTTAAAAAGAATGTTGCGGATGTTGTAAGCCCACCTAAAGGGGTAGAAAAAACAGTAAACACTTGGTCTGAGGAAGATGTACTGCGTTTTTTAAAAAATGCTCAGGATAGTCGTTATTATGTAGCTTATCTTCTTGCAATCACTTGTGGAATGCGTAAAGATGAAATACTAGGTCTACAATGGAAAGACATTGATTTTGAAAGAAGAACATCATGAACGAATAAAAGTAGAAAAAGAACGCTATGGTATCGCATATAACAATTATGATTTAGTCTGCCCTACCATTAACGGAAATCCTTGCAATTTCAGAAGTTTGACACAGCTCTGGAAAAAGCTTATAAAGAAAAGTGAGGTTCCTGATATTCGGTTCCAAGATCTAAGGCATACTCATGCAACTCTAATGTTGAAACAAGGTATTCATCCGAAGATTGTAAGTGAACGTTTAGGACATAAAAGAGTAGGCATCACATTAAGCATCTACTCACATGTCGTACCAGGACTTCAAGAAACTGCGGTGGACCAATTTGCAAACGAATTGTTCGGAAATAAAACCGTTCGTTAGAAATTCGTTAGAAGTTTCGATTTTTTAATGAAATTACCACCTAAAAAAATACAAAATAAAACAATTGTAAAGGGAGCGAAAAACATGAAAGAAATCAAGTCTGAAAAGGAATTCAAGGACATTATCGCAAGCGAGGAGCCAGTAGTAGTTAAGTTCTTCACTACATGGTGCCCAGATTGTGTACGTATGGACAACTTTATCGGAGATGTAATGGAAGAGTTCCAGAAATTCGAATGGTATTCTATTAATAAAGATGAGTTCCCAAGTATTGCAGAAGAGTATCAAGTAATGGGAATTCCTAGCTTATTAGTGTATCAAAATGGTGAAAAACTTGGTCATTTACATAGTGCAAACGCAAAAACAGAAGAGCAAGTTACTGAGTTTTTAGAAGCATACTAAAATAGAAGAAGTGCCTCTGAGATATATTCTTTCAGAGGCACTTTTTTAGTCTTTTTTAATGATTTTCTTTCGTAATTACTTAGTCATTTCTTCAGAAGTGTAATAGGCTATTTCCTCCTGACCAATATACATTAGGATACTTCTTTCTCCTTCATCTCCAAGATACATCTCCATTTTTATATGTAATTAACAAATCATATAGCAGATTATTAATCCCCTTTAATTTTTGTTCATCTTCATTCAATGTTCATAAAATAATCTTCATTTAAACCGCCAAATCCTTTCGAAATAGATATCGATAGCATAGAAATATCTTGCTTCCTCATCGGACGACTTACCCCCTGTGATACTAAGGATCGTAAAAAGCAGGATAATATTTTGCGCATCTCCCCCTTCCTTATATCGCAAAGGAAATCCGATGAAATTTTTACCTTTTCTCACTTTGTACTTTGCAACATATTTTTCCTTTGCGAAACTTTGTTATCCTCTACTTAAAAAACTATAAAGCGTCAACAATGTTTGTATAGACCCACACGAGTTTCGTTTGATACTCTATTAATAGAAAGAATTTCCTAACAGAAAGGTGAGTGATCATTATGAATTCACTTTCTAATAAAGAAGCTGATAAAGGAGCTATTGTCAGCATTATCGCCTACATATTTTTATCATCACTGAAAATCGTAATTAGCTATATTGCCCTTTCCAGTGCATTACGGGCGGATGGTTTAAATAACTTAACAGATATTGGTGCTTCTTTAGCTGTATTAATTGGTCTTAAAATTTCTCGTAAACCCCGTGATCCGGATCATCCATACGGACATTCACGTGCAGAACAAATCGCTTCACTTGTTGCCTCCTTTATTATGGCGACGGTCAGCTTAGAAGTAATCGTAAGTGCAATTCAATCGTTTTTCAATCCGCAAAAAACCGTACCAAATGTACTTGCAGCATGGGTTGCCTTATTTTGTGCTGTCGTCATGTACGTCGTGTACAAATATAATAATAAAATTGCGCAGCGAACAAAAAGTAAAGCATTAGAAGCCGCTGCAAAAGATAATTTATCAGATGCTCTCGTGAGTATAGGTACAGTTGTCGGCATTGTAGCATCACAGTTCCACATGCCTATCCTCGATCCAATTGCGGCGTTAATCGTTGGCTTTATTATTTGCAAAACCGCGTGGGACATCTTTATAGAAGCTTCTCATATGTTAACTGACGGCATTGATCCGGATAAAATGGAGGAATATTCACAAGCTGTCAGACTCGTTTCTGGTGTTGAACATATTGTTGATATTCGCGCACGTATGTATGGAAACCAAACGTATGTGGATATTACGATTGAAGTAGATGCCCATATGGACGTGAGTAAAAGCCATCATATTACCGATAAAATTGAAGAAATGTTAGAACGAAAATTTGGAATTTTACACACTCATATTCATGTTGAACCTATGCAAAAAGAACCTATGATGACATAGGTTCTTTTTTGATGAATGCTTGATGAAACATAATACATAAAATAAGCCAACTTCCACCCGCTGCCCAGCCCGCTAATATATCGGATGGATAATGGACACCGAGATATACACGGCTAACAGAAATAGAAAATATAACAAAACATGTAATAAAAATAAGCAACAACTTTTTATGCAGTGTAATGCGATGTTCTGTGATTGTTACATAGGCGATAAACCCTAAAAATGCTGTAGCATTCATCGTATGGCCGCTCGGAAAACTATACCCTGTAGCTGTAACAAGCTGCGTGACATCCGGTCTTGGGCGCTCGTACCATAATTTTAAGAGGCTGTTAAGATAACGAGATCCATAATAATTAACGATTAAAAATAACGCACTTAACAACTTTTTTCGAATGAGAAAGTACATTACAACTATGATTAATACTGGGAAATATATTTTTTTTGAACCAATATAAGACATCCAGGTAAAATAAGCTGTCAAATAATCGTTCCGAAAACCTTGAATAAATTTGGAAATAACATCATCAAATCTCTCAATACAAGCGGTATGATACGAAAGTGATAATCCGACAAAACAAATGAGTAACGTACTTAACAAGTATACATGTCGATATCGTTTCACATACATAACCTCACTATATAAAAATAAGAAATGGAGCGGTTGTTTTAGTTTTCCTCCCCATTTCTTTTTTATGCATCATTTATTAAGAAATATAACTGTTAATTTTTTGCTGCATCGTTGGAATGTCTTCACGTGTTACAGTAAAGCGAACAACTCTTTCATCTAAGTCTAAAGCTTCTGAAAATAAACCTGCTAACCCACGGGCTTTTCTGTCAACTTCCATAATAATGTCCAAACGATCATAAGCACGTGGTAAAATTAATAATTCCAATTCATCCAATTTGCCATAATACTGTCCGGAAACTGGAATGAACTCAAACTCTTGCGCAAATGGAATATTGGCACGTAAATGACGTGGTAATTCTTCACACTCCGCTTGACGAAGCCTAAATCCTAATTGTTTTACGCTATCTAAAACACTGTTTAATAACACATTCGGTAGCACCTGAATGTAATCACGATCACTCGGATCAATACTGTGCTTAATATCAAGACCTGTATGAATCCAAACCGTTTTCATTCCAAATGTAAGTGGCGCTTCAATTGGCATTGAGAATGAAAATGGAATTTCTACTTTTTCATTTGGAGATATCGTAATAGGTTCGGTTAAACGTACTCGTTCTAGATCGAATGTAGCACTTACTTTTTTATCATCTACTTCTCGTATATACGATGTCGATAGTGTTAAATAAATGCTTTCAATTTGTTGATTGACTGATCCACCCGTAATATGAACCACACCTACAATTTCTTCTCCTACTAAATATTCATCTTTCTCAAGAACTGTATCCACTTTTGCATTTCCTATTCCAACGCTTGCTAAAAACTTTTGAAACATGTATCCCCCATCCTTTCTAATGCATAGCGTACATCTTCTCTAACTTCTTGTATATTTTCGTAATAAGGAGGCTTCATCCGTAGCATTCGCATAATAATTTCACAGTTTTCTTTCATTAGCTGTAACTCTTCATACCATGGCCTTTCTTCTTTTGCAGTAGATTCATAGCCAGAGTATAATAAAAATAATGTAAAGTGGCCTAGCGCATAAAAATCACTACGATAGTGAATTTCTCGCATATAGGCTTGTTCTCCTTCATAGGTAGATACTCGTTCATCGATTTCTTCTATAAATCTAGCTAATCCAAAATCGATAATACTAACCTGCTCCTCTTTTATTAAAATGTTAGGAATTCGTAAGTCTCGGTGAATAATACCTTTACTATGAAAATAAGAAACTGGCTCAAGTACTTTATATAAAATCTGAAAAACCTCACGCTCTTCATATACATGTCCATCTTTGAAAATGAAGTCTTCAAAATTCTTACCTGGCATGTACTCCATTACAAAAAACGGCTGTTTTTTCCATATAAAGCCGTCATATAAGCGCGGTATTGCCGGATGATCTAACTGCTCTAAAATCGCTTGCTCCTGTGCGAATGACCTTCTACCTGACATATATTTTTGCTTACTTTGTCTTAACTGTTTCAAAACTCTTTTTTCTTTCGTTTGCAAATCATAAACGATATATGTAAAGCCATAGCTGCCCATTCCAATTACTGATTCAATTTTATAGCGCTGCGAGACAATTGTATCCATACGCAGCGGTCTATCAAACCAGGCGAGTATATCACGCCATTTCATCAACTACTTGAAAAAAAGCTGCGGCTTTTACGCTTTCTTTTATAATGCTGATGTCCATAGCCATGAGAATTTCTCCTCTTGTTATAATCACTACTTGAATACGAACGACCTCTATGACGATAATCACTACTTGAATATGAACGATATCTATTCTTCTTTCCTAGTAAAGAATCAATAATTTTTTTGAACATCCCTTCACCTCTTGCTTAAAATTTTCTTTTTATTATATCAATAATTACGCTTTATGTTTGTGACAAGTTTGTAAAGAAAGAATTTTGAAGTGTAAAAAACGACGAGTAGATCCCGTCGTTACTTTCACCCTTCATCCTCATCAAACACTTCATCAATCATACATTTTTCTAGTAAATATTCAAATGTAATATCAGCGAGATCTTCAATCTCTTCTCGCTTTGGTACATACCCTCTCTCAATTAGTTGCTCATAAAAAAACTCCGCAATTTCTTCCGTATCAATTACGACTTCAATTTCCTTCATGAGCATCACCCCTTTATTTCTGTTTTATGAAAAAATTTCAAAATTATGTATACGAGATTAGAAAAATAGATTTTCTTTTCCAAATCATACTTGTCTATCATATCCTTTCACCTTGCAGCATACGATGTAGTACAAGCTATTTGAAGGGGGAAATACGAATGGAATATCAATATGAAATAGAGCAAAGAAAAGAAGAGTTCATGCATGAAGATAAATGGGCAGACTCTATCATTAAAGGGCTTATTATTTTTTTAACTATTGTAGGTATACCGTACACAATATATATTTTTGTTCAATTTCTTCTTGCTTTCTAACTATTTTTTCTCTGTTAATTTAACTAAATAATTATGGACGACATCCATAACAATTTTATATTCTTCATCTTGAAATGTTTCGTATAATAATTGATAGTCGTTATAAATATCTAATAATCCATCAATAATTTCTTGTCTGCTTGTTTTAATACTCACCTTTTTTGAGTTGTTTATTGACTTCAATTTTCCTAAATCTAATTTATTCATCCCGGCTTTATCTTGTTTCATTTTTTTCAAGATTGCATTAGCAGTTTGTGCATTCGCAAGCAAAGTTAAATCTGATTCATCAGCCTCTAACCACTCACCATCTGTAATTCTCGATAATTCATATATTGTATCTTCCCAGGCATCATTTTTATACCGCCACACCTCTGTGCGAAACCCAACGATACGAAAAACATCTTTATCATATCCCGTAACTTGCACAAGATCACCGAACGTAAAATGATAGCGTAATTCAATCCATTCTGTTTCACCTTTTTTCATTTCTTGTTCCGTAACATGTTGAAGTGTTTGTTCCACGTAATATCCATCATGATTATTAACTTCATATACATAAACACCATCTAATATTTTCATATTTGTTGTTTTTCTATTTTTATTCGGTCTTCTTCTTCAAAGAAAGCCCGGAATTTTTCGTTATCTTTAATCTTTTCATACATCTCTAACAGCTTTCTCATCTGTTCAATACCCTCTAAATCTTCACAATATTCAGATGTCATTATGTGTATCACTCCCTATAATATAATTATAAAACAAAAAAGAAAACCCGTACACACAGAATATGTACGGGTTCAACTTGCTTTCTCATTATCATTTTTATCTTCACTTTTACCTTCATTTTCATCTTCAAGTTTTATCTCTTGAGCTAATTCAAGAAGTGCTTTAGCTGCCTTACGAGCATCGAAATTTCCGATTTCTTTGTATTTGAAATTCATGGTGCTCCTCACCTCTGCCGATATGATATGCGAGACGTTTTGTCTGTGTTCTTTGTCCGCATGATTCTTATATCTGCCAGATGAAAAACGTAAATTAAAAATCCTCATATATATAGAAAAAAGATGACTTAACTAATCTTTTTTTGACTAATTAAATCATCTTTATTACGGTAACTGAAATTTTATTTTAGATTGCAAATAACAATCTGTACCCAACTCCATGATACTTTCCGTTCTGAGACTTTGTAATCTTACCGTTGTCTTTTACGTACATCGCTTTTCCAGTCTTCAAAGAGCAATTTGCCCAGCCAACATTGCAAACTCCGTTAGTCACACAGTAATGTATTGCTTTAGTCTGATTTTCAAATTTTTCAACCACTTCATCTTTGTCGTTAATTAACACTACGAAGCGTTTTACTCGTTCTGACGGCTTACGAGGTTTTCTAACAGGCTTTTCTTCTTGTAAAGACTGCGTAGCTTTCCATTCCATGTATTTTTGCTCAACTTCTTGATTGCGCTTCATAATTTCTTCATTAATTGCTTTCAAAAGTTCCTGTTTGTTTAATCCATGACGTCGTTTAATACCACACTCCCTTGAAATCACAAACAACTCCTTCATTGATTTTGATTCATTAATGTATAAGTTTGATTGTAAGTTCAACATTACCCACCGTATTTTTATAATTTTCAGTTAACTAACACCTCTTTTATTATATTAACTTAATTTAAGGTGAACGTACATATTTCTGTAGAAATAAACTATCCATAGCTTCGCAATTATTGTACAATAACCTCTAGAAATTTCATCGGAGGTAAATAATTAGAAATGGATTTAAAAAATATTACTCAAGAGCAATGTGAAGAATCTAAAACTAAAAAAAAGAAAGGAAGAACTCGTACAATTGAAGTTTATAAAAATGGAGTGCATATTGAAACTATCGAAGGATTGATTAAAACCTTCAAATGGGCAGCAGAAAATAATATTGCAAATCAAGGATGGATAAAACATTCTCTTAAAAATAATGTCCCTACTATTCCCGGAAGAAAATTCAAAGAAGGGGGTTATCTATTCAAGTACGTCGAGTAATCTGTATATTTTTCCATCATTCTAGTTTTTTAGTATAGTCAAGGAAATCAATACCAATTAAAACAAAAAGCCATCACGAGCTCCAGAAGGCTCACTGTTACATTTTATCAACTTTATATATTAATATATATTCCAAAAGATAATTCAAAGCAATCTGAGAATCCGTTTTTAATAGGAGCCATAAAATCAGCCCATAATTCTTCTAGCATCAATAAACAGACAAAAATGAGACGGTCATATCTTCACAATAGATATGACCGCCTTATTTTTACTTGTAAAGATGTCAGTAATAAAATTGATATTTCATTATATAAAACTTAATCATTAATCTCCTGAATCAAGAAAGTATCTTTTCCCAAATCAAGAACAGTATGATTTTCTTCTAATAATCCTGTATTGCCGGATGTGAAAATAACTTGAATCTCTCCTTTGTGCTCCTTTGCAAATGACTTTAAGATTGTAGTAAACGCATTAAAAGTATCTTTATCCAAGTTCTGTTGTCGAGGTTCATCAAAAATAAGAATTTTAGGGTGATTTGTATCTTTTTCAAGCGCTGTCTCTAGAAATGCCAAATAATAACTAATAATAATTCTTATAAGACCACTGCTTGAAGTAATATAGAACAAATTTTTTCCGTCAATTTTTGGCCTATAATCATTTTTATCGATTGTTATTTGTTTAAATATCTTATTTGTAGCTTCTTTTAGTTTTTCACCATCAAATCCGTCTTTTATAAACTCAAGATTCTTTAGCAACTCTTTAAATGCTTTTGTAAAAAATTTAAGTTTATCATCATCATCTTTTTGTTCTTCTTTCTTATT
This sequence comes from Bacillus sp. 105MF, assembly GCF_000374885.1. NCBI lineage: Bacteria > Bacillati > Bacillota > Bacilli > Caryophanales > Bacillaceae > Bacillus > Bacillus sp. 105MF. The sequence goes on from NZ_KB895578.1 coordinate 24,148, forward strand.
CACACTTTTTACGAGCCTCTTAACTTCCTCGTCAAGGTTATCAATTTCTTGTAGTGCCAATTCATATTTTGAAATTATCGCTTTTTCTCGAGTTAAATTACTGATTTCATTATTTAATCTGCCTATTTCTCTTGATAAAAAATGATATTCCTTTAAATAGTCAGGTTTTAGCCTTGTATCTAGTTCATCTAGAGTTTCTTGTATTTCTTTAACATCTAAATTAAGTAAAAATAATTTACTCTCAATTTCTTCTTTTTCTCTTTCTTTCAACTTCTTTATGTTTTCAAAATCCTTTTTTTCATCTAACAAATATCCAAATAACTGTTGGCTTTTCGGATGATTATTTATCATAAAATCATGTCCGCATAATGAGCAATTATTTTTTTCAAGTTCGTACTCTTCATCAATTGTAATATTACTTAAACAATGGGGACATTTTTGAATAGGCAAAATAGAAATCATTTTTTTTGCGGTGCTTAATTTATCTATTTTATCAATATCTAAATTTATCTTATTGATATAATAGCTATACTCTTCTATTTCTTTCTCCAGAATATGTAGCTGTTCTTCTTGTTTTCTAATGATATTGTTTAGCCTTCTGAATTTTTCCCTTAAAGGCTTAACATTGTCATTCACTTCTATTTTACTCTCTTCTATATTAGTTAATTGCAATTGATATTGTTCCAGCTTATTATTCAATTCTTTTGTTTCTTGTTCGTTAGCCGCTAAAGATTTTAATTTAAAAACGGATAATATATCCTCTATATCCTGTAATGATCGACGTTTTCCCTTCAGTTCTTCCCTTTTAATCTTGAGCTTTATTTTCTCGCCTAAATTTTTTACAGTACTAAAATTCATTAGTATTTCAAATACCTTTTGTTTAAGTTCAGGAACCCCATAGTAAGGATTCACTGCTTGAATATCATTCCATGAAGTTTGAGGGATAATAAATAATGGCATCAAATTTTGAAAATAGATTTTTGTCCCATCATATTGTACTTCTGGCAGATCAAAATACTGGAATAAGAATTCTTGAAATGTTTTGTTCCCGTCTATATAAGCATCCTTTTTCATTTTCAAATATTCTATTTCTTCTGCCGCATCGATATTTTCTATACCTACATTGTGATATACGGTAATTGGACAATTTCTTTCTAACGCATTTCTTGCGATTGTAACTCTTTTGTTTTCATGGTTGATTAATTGAAGAAAAATTGTATTTTGAATTACCTCTTCACCATTAATTTGCTTCATGATAGGAGGAAAATTAGTATCATTCCAAGATGATTTCCCATATAAATCTTCCCCACCTAAAGCGTATATGATTGATTTAATTAATGTACTTTTCCCAAGGTTATTCTCACCATAAATTAAATTAATTTCTCTTTTTGTTCCATCTTCTTTTAAAAATGAAACAAACCTACCATATTTCCGATGTGACTCCGTCAAAATATCTATTTTTATAGCCTCAATATACATCATTTCCCCCCCCTAAGATTAGTTCTGGAAAATTACTAAATATAAACTTATCTATAGCTTCATTAGTTGTGTTCTTAGGAAATATATTATTAATTACATTCATTCTATTAGTCCACAAAGGTTCTTTTTGTTGAATTTTATCAGCGATTTCCAACCCTAAACTAGTTAAACTTATACAAAATTGGGGTTTTCCCGAACTCGTAACCTTAGATAATTCTAATTCGATTAACCTTTTACTAAGCATATAGTTAAATATTTCATCGTACCTATTGTCCCAAGGTCCTCGCAAATAATGAATCATCGGAGAAAAAGCTTCATATTTTTCATATTCCTTTAATTCCAATATTTCATTTAAATTGGTTTTATTCTTCTTATCTAACACCTTTTCTAAATAGAAGGGATATCTAATTAAGAAATCGTAAAAAGCAAACTTTCTTCTGCCATATAAAACAGGATAATTAGAAACAATAGTCTTTTCATTACCACATATTCTAATTAAAAGTAAAATTCTATACGTATGAAAATCATAATCATCATCCGGCTTTATATAGTTAATTTGTTGATCCAAAGGGATCATATCCATGTTAACTCTATTATTGATTAATATATTAAAAAATACACTACTTTTCTTTTCCATAAAATTACTCCTTATGCCATTTGAGCGGACATTCAGCGGCAATTTGATACATTTGAGCAAATACAATTTCATCATCAATTTCAATCTGTTTACTTTTTTCAAAAATCTTAGATTCCTTAGTTAATTCTTCCTGTAAATCTAACCAAAAGTCATGAGGATTGAAATCTATCTTTGCCTGCTTCTTCCTAAATTGATTAAAACAATGGCTCCTTACTTTTCTCTCAAGTTCCTTTATTACCTGATATTCATTTGTTCTGCCGGTCAATTTTAACTCTTCAAGGTAAAGTAAATATGAGCATCTATTGGTAGTTGCAATATCTATGAGAAATTCAGCATCCTGACCTAATCCAATATTAGAAATTTTTCTTTCTAAGTTACTTTGTTTTTCTCTTTCCTCTTCTCCCCCCACTTTAACCCTTTCTATTTCATCCTCTTCAAAAAACTTCAGATTTATCTTATCAATTTCTTGCTTCTTGCTAACCATCTTCTCATTTTCTTTGTCTTTTAAACTCTCTAATATAGTATTCATTTTGTCTTCAAGGCTATCAAAACGATAATAAATTTGTACTAGTACGCCATCTGCCTTCTGATAAATTTCATCCTCTGACTCTCTAATAATCTCTGCAAACAAGTTATTTGTTAATACTCTATTTTCCACCAGACTCTCTGATGACTTATGAAATACTTCTGTAAGCAACCTTGCTTCCATAGTCTTAGAAACACACTCGATTTCTTTTATTTTTGAGATAAGCTCAATATTTTCTGTTTTTAATACTTCTATAGATTCTTCTGCTGAAATATCGTCAAATTCCCATTTAATTTTAGATATAAAATCTTTCAATTTGACATCATCTTGAACATATTCCATTGCTATTTTATACTGGGTTCTTATATTCCCCTTTTTACTTTCTAATTCAGAGATTGACCTTTGGATTCTTTCACTGTTCGGGTCATCGCTTGTTATCTTATTATTTCTCTTTAATATCATTTCATCAAATTTCTTGATTTGAGCATCTTTTTCTTTTGTAATAAACTCCTCTATAATTTTCCTACTTTCTAAGATTAACTCCTCCAAAAGCTCTTTATCTAGATCGCCATCACTTAATGCCCATTTATCTAATAGAACGCTTTCTCTAGATACTTTACTATTTGTAATAAATTGGAATTCACCTGAATACTTGCAGCTATACTCTGAGTACAAAATAAAAAAGTTAAATATTGACTTTTTTATATCCTCACTTTTTAAACTAAAAGAAGTAGAATAGCATTTAACTTGTGTAAATCTTACGATTGAGTTTATTAAATCTAATTCTTTGATATCGTCTTCAGTTTCACAATAAATCTCTACGTTATTTCCTTCTATATAGTTCCTTATCCATGTATTCAAAGTTTTTAAATACTGATAAAGAAAGCCTCTGTTGGTTGCAATAGCATCTGTATTTTTTTTAAATAGGGATAATTCATAGTTAACCATGACAACTCACCTACAAAATCATTTATTATTCTACATTTTTCCATATATATTATTATAAACTAACTTATTGAGTTATTACATTTCTTTCTAATTCAAAATGTGATTTAATTTTTATTAAATCTTATAATTCTGAAAATTAACTTTATTTTATTTTAACGGAGTTTGGAAGCTTTCTTTAATGTCGAAGTCCTAACGTCCACTAGATAATAAAGAAGGTATAAGCTTTCATAAAAAAGAAATAATATCGATGAGGTTATTAAAATTGAACTAAGAAGGAGAAATGAATATGTCTGATAAGAAGCAAAATGATTCAAAAGAAGAATTAACCCTTCCAGAAATCCCAAGTCTAGATGAGCCGAGCAATCGAGAGGAATTTGGCGAAGGTGTTACAGTTCACATAAGACCTTATCCAGGCATGGTAGTCGGAGATAAAGTCACACTTAACTGGCGGAGCGCTCAATCATCGGAAGAAGACGAAAAGAAGGATAAAGAATAAAAAATAATTCGAAGGGTTATTCGTACAGAATAATCTTTTTTATTTCAACGGAGTTTGGGCCAATTGGTACCTTGGGTGTGAGTGACACTTCCACCATTATTACATGATATTTTTACTTTTTTTTCAAAAAGATAGGCGGTACCTTCTGAGACTGGGCGAGACAATCTTCCTTACTACATACAATCAAACTAGTGATGTTGTAGTAGTAACAGAGACTTCATAGCTCCGAAGCTTAGTCCAACCTACTTCTAACTCGTGCTTCATCACTATCAAAGGAACTTACGAATGAACCCATAAGATACGTCCGGTAACTTCATCGAGCGTAACTGTAGATTAGTACGATCTAATACCACTGTTCTCTTAACCTTAAGATCTCTCTCTTGAATCTTCTCAATTAAGTCTTTAGCAATGATGGATGCTGCTGCTTCTCTATACTGTGTTGAGTTTAAATACTCACGTACTTGTATTAAATGGTATAGCTTGTTATGAAGACTCATTAGTATTTCTCCTTTCTATCGTTTAACTGTGCTACTGCAATCAGCCTAAATCTAGCTGTATCTGTATTACTGTCTGTGTTAAAAGCAGCCAATAAAATAACAGATAATAAATTAAGGCTAAGAGCATATTTCGATTTTTTGAAATAAAAAAAGAAGTCAAAACCAAAAGATTCCGACTTCTCAATTTGTGAATATTTTCACATATGACTACGCAATAATTTCTAATTTAGTGAACGCATCGCTATTATAAACCACACCATCCATGTAAACATCAAACAAGAATCCAAGTGAACCACGAAGAGCATGTTCAGTATCTTGAACTAAAGTCATTTTCGGACCTTGCTTAACCATGACTGCATATCCATCTTCAAGACTTCCAAGAATACATGGAACATGACCAACATCACCAGCATCTAATGAATCAGTGATAACTACTTCCAATCCGAACAACGTATAAGTTGGACGATTATTTACGATTCCGTTTTGTACGTAGAAATTACCTGATGCATCCTTTAACTTAGCAACTCGATTGTAGAATGGTCTAGACATAATGAATTGAGATTTTTGAAGATACTCAGGATGTACGTTAAGAACCATATCTAACAATGTGTCTAATAACTGAGTATCAGTTACAGCAACAGATAGAGTTTGCTTTTTAACCGTAGTATCTGGAACTATTCCACGGAATTCCTCAGCAGCAGTACCACGAAGAATTGATTTTTCAATTGCTTTGAAAGTACGTTTTGCAAGTAAGTTTGGGACGTACTCAACCATATTAGTTGCAGCATCGTTAATTAATTGATTTGTAAGAGCCATGTAAGCTCCCGCACGTTTTTGATTTAAAGAAACTTCTCCGAGAGACATAGCTTCTTCTAATAAGTTCTGTCCCTCTCCAACAAACATACCAACACCAACAGCAGTTTCTCTTGGAATCTTTACAGAACCAGAAGCTGAAGGGATTTTTCTAGCACGAGCAAATACTGGAGAAGTTTCAGCTAACTTCTCAACGATCATATCTGCTACTATTTGAGGAATAACTGCTTCATTTCCAGAAGTCATGTTTCCAGGCAGATTTCGGAAAGTTTCATTGAACTCACGAATTTCTGTTTCTTTACGAAGTTCTACTTCATTTTTATTGCTTACATATCTAAATTCTGTCTTTTCCATTTTTTGTTTCTCCTCTTCTTTTTTAGTTTCTGCTAAACTCGGAATCTCAACTTCCTCAACCAAGTTGATACCACGAGCTGCGATAGTGGATTGGCTATAAGCAGGGTCTTTTACAACGGAAACTTCGTAGAGGAGAAGCTCTTCAATAGTTCTCTCATGAAGACCATTTCCAAGAGCTTTCCATGAATCCGAAATGGTTCTAAAGCCAAATGACATATTTCTAAGAATTCCAGAGTTGATTAATTCGTAGTAGTCTTTTCCCCAAGAAGTTGGAGTAATGGTTGCTTCCATATAAAGACCTATCTCGTCTTCAATTAACTTCAATGAGTTATTTCTTGTAGAAGCTAAGATTTTTTTCGAATCATGCTCTGCTAAAAAACTGACTTCTTTTGCATTCTTAATTGCTTGGGCGAATGCACCTTTAGCTATCTTTTCAACGAATCTTTTTGTGCCACCTAAAACTTCACTTAACTGCTCAGTCTGGTTAACATAGCCAGACACTTTCAATGAACCATCTTGGTTAGCATCCAACTTGGCACTAGCAACACGTAATTCCATTTTCATAATCTCTTTCACTCCCGTATAAAATTTGCTTGTCAAAGCAAACCTGAAAAATGGCAAAAATAAAAAGACGTCCCCCGAAGGATACGCCTCTTCAAAAAGAAAAAATCGATAGGAAACGATAGAACTCATTCTGTCGTTTTATATTTTTAGTAGCTACTTGAAGTAGCCCTTTATTGAATTTGTTTTAAAAAAAGGAGAGCCAGACAAATGGAAAAAACTTACTCTCTTGACATTGGAGAAATTAGGAGGTTAAACCAACTCCCCAATGAACCTTAAAGCCTTTGCAAAAACTTTAAAACTCAACTACGAAATTGAAAAAGAGACGCTCGGAGTAAACGTCTCTCTATAACATAATATATATAACTGGAAGATTTTGTACGAAACATTACTTTTAAATGCAACTTTTTCACTACTTATATAAATATTATATATAAGTCCAAGATTCTAGACACTTTTACTTACTCAATATTAATATATGCGAAAAGCAGTTTATTTTAATAGATTTGAAACTTTTATTCGATGACTTAGATTTTATTGAACTGCCATACTTGCTGCTTCTTTCCACCAATAGATTTTAATGACAGTTCTAATGAATAGTTGTTCTTTTGGTAAAGATAATCTCGAATTATTTTAGGGCCAACTGTACCAGACTTGCTTGTAATTCCAGCTTTTTTGAACATTTCTTTTATTGATTCTTGTTCATGTTTAACCAAGAATCTTCCTTCGTTTTCTGCTAAGAATTCCTCAACATTTTCAGAGGATGATTTCAACCAATGAATCGCTGTTGAAGGATAATACTTCTCAACCATACGTTTGTATGTTCCAACTGTGTCACAAGACATCGTTGCAAAATCTGCCATATCAGATTTCAATTTAGCCAAAATCAATTTATTGATTTTGATATGTGCTAAATCTTTATTATTTCTATCTGTTTCATGCCATACGAAGCTTGGAACTTTTCGCTTTCCATACTTCTTTTGCCATTCATAAATACCAATGTCAGTAAATTCCAAATCTCGTTTTATAGATTCAACTTTGGTTCGAATAGCTTGTCCAAATGGAACTTGAATGTATAGTCTTACTTTCCTATTCTGATCACCTTTACGAACACGAGCAACCGATTGACGAATATCAACAGAAGATGGCGAACCAAGAATGACAACATTTTTCACATCTTCATTGAAGTTGATTCCAGTATTCATGGCGGCGGTCATAAAACCAATAGAACGTTCAGTTTTTTCTTCTTTAATAATTTTCTCTCGAATGTCTTCATCGTTCTTGGCTTTGAACGTTTGGTTTCCTTTACTACTAATAAAGAATGGATTATGATCCAAAAAGTTCCTTGACATTTCATATGCTTGAGTTGCTGATGACGAAAATACTAAAGTCTGCTGACCTTCTTGTAATTCTTTTCGAATCTGATTTTCAATCATCTTTGTTGAGCGAGTTAAGAATACAACTTCAACATTATGATTCGAATAGTTGACAGCGGACATAGGAATGACCAGCTTTTTAAATTCAGCATATTGCAATGGTTCTGGAGTTCCAGTGAGAAGTATCTTTACTGAATTTCGTGCGTTGTTGATGAAGTCAAATGACAGCTCAGTGTTTTCATTAAAGTCAGCATCTTCAACAAAGTAATGAGCTTCATCACAAACAATATAATCGTAATGATTCATGATAAGTCCGTCATTTAATTTTTCTTCCAAAGATTGATAAGTAAAGTAATCAATTACATGAGATACAAATTTATATTCAAGCTGCTCTCCAATTGCTGACCTTGGATAAAGGAATAATATAGATTTATTCTCTTTTTCTACCAACGGAATAAGATGCTTAACAATCATAGTAGTTTTACCACTGTCTGGTTCTGACCAAAATCCGTAATTATAACCTGGTTCCATATTCTTAAAATCTTGTTGATTAAATCGTTCAGATAAGTAAGTCATAGTTGATGTCCTCCGATTGTTTTATTTTCTCTCTCAATACATTTCTATCTGCTGAAGGAAAAACGTAAATCAATCGGACTAAATTCTTTAAGGTAAATTTTTAGGGCGAATTGCTAGTATTAAGAATTCTCCTTTTTTCTTTACCCTTATCACTCATATATAATTTTGTAACACTCTGTGATCAAGCTTCGCTTGAACGCATGGTTCAGGCTTCGCCTGAAACCATATCATGAAATGAGAATTTTATTTAATGATATATAGGTGGTAAATTATAATTATTTGCTATTATAATAAAACGTAGTATGAAATAATACGTTTTTAAAAGGATGATTCTAATGATAGTTACAAATGATTTTCAATGTAATGTTTGTAATAGTATTACTCGTATAAAGGTTCAACTTGGTTGGTTAGATCACTATCCAGTAAGAATCAAATGTGGTAATTGTGATATTTCAATATTCGGCAACGTATATTTAGATCAGCAAAATGCAGGATTTTCTATTAAATTAAAAAATGTAACACCTTTAAAGAACATTGGAAAACCTGATTATCTAATTGAAGTTTCTGGAGAGCTCTTAACTGAAAAAATGCGCCCATATACTGGGAAAATAGATACTTTTTTCCCCCCTTTTTTCAAAAATGGTTTATTCTCTATGGGAGAAAATATCGATAATTTCAAGCAAAGCACCATTCATTTTCTACATAAAATTGAACATGAATGGCCCACTTTGAGACGAATTAATGAGCTATGGTTTAATGGCAATCATACATACTTACCTAAGGAAATTCATAAATTATTAAATAAAACAGAATTCCCTGCAGATAATGAGCTAGAATTATTAAGAGCGATTCATTTTTTAAATTCAATATTCACCAATAATTTTGCAGGTAATTATTTTATGGAAATTACTGACCATATTTTCAAAGAGCTGGACAATACTAGTGACAAAAATCAATTATTTTTGATAGCACGACACTTTGAAAGTTATTTAGCTGATTATGAACGTAAGCTATTCGGTATTATCAATAAGTTTATTGATAAATTCCACATGTTTATTCCTATTTACGGATTAGACTTTTATTCAGAACAAAATCACAAAGAAGAAGTAATCAAAAAATTAGGATTAACAACTGTTGATTTTGAAGATATTAAGGATTTCTACATAGATACTTTTGAAGATATTGGCGATATTTTAAATTTAATGGTTGCATATAATAATTTAAAGCATCGAGCAGACTTCAAAAAAATGAAAGAAAATGTAATCAAAGATATTTTAGATATTGAAGATTATAGTAAAATGCGCAGTAAGGGGCGGAAATTAGAATTTATTAATGGTGAAGAAAGCTTCGATAGAATTTTCGTTTCTAAAGTTGATAATAGATTACGTAATGCAATAGGACATAGAAGTTATACTTATGATGTTATTACTCAAAAATTAACCTATTATCCTTCTGGCGATCAAAAAAAGGGAACTCCTGAAAATATATATTTAACAGAGTTTGTTCTTGAATGTTTTGAGTTAATGCGTTCATGCATCGGACTTTCAGAGATTGTTTATCAAACTCGTAAATTTATTTTTGTCAATCAAGGCATTAAACCTAGAACTTTGCAGGATTACTTTCCTTCTTCTATGAAAAAAAATACTAACACTAATCAAGCTAAAAACAAAAAACGTTCTAATAAAAAGAAAAAGAAAATATCAAGAAAATCTCGTCAAAATAATAGAAAAAGATAAGATAAAAGGACCACTTAGGTCCTTTTCATTTTTAATTATAAAATAAAGATTTTATTACAAATATTATTTCCATTAACAATATTTTCATCTGTAATCTTTAATTTATGATATTCTATGAATGTTAGTAACTGAAATGCTGAAGGGAAGTGTCTACTATGTTTAAAAGAAAAACTGTTAACGATTTATCTTATTCTGAAACTGTAGATAAAATTATTGAACTTAATGAACATCTCAAAAAGTTTTGGTCTACAGCACAAGGATGGGCCCCGATTGAGGCTGCCAATCTACTAAGCAAATCAAGACTAGATTGGCTTGCTTCTCTGAGTTATTCTTTACATAAATGGGATCAAAACCCTGAACCAAACTCTGAGCATGGAGATTTAATTTTGGCTTGGGCAAATCTTGGCGCACTAGTTGAAGGCAGTTTAAAATTCTTCCTATCAGTCTATTATGAAACCTACAAAACTGATATTAATGCAATGTCTCGACGGGGAAACCAAATTGATCCTGATGGAGCAATGTTTAACGGATTAAAAAACTTCTTTAATGACAGTGTTTGGAGCGATTCAGAGCGAAAAGACAAGACAGATTGGCTTACATTAGTTCAAGAAAGAAGAAATGCTATACATGCATACAAAGATAAAGACATTAATGACTTTGATTTCTTCCGTAAGCATGTCAAAAACTACCTTCAATTTTTAATGGATTTAATAGACAGATTACCATATCCCGATGAAGCATACAGACCAAATCTTATTATTAGATAATTACACTAAAAGCCCAAGCCCAACTGGCCTGGTCTTGTTTAGTTAATAATCAACAAGTGTTAAAGAGTATTAAACTCCACCATTTGAAATTTTTAACCACCGATATATAAAACCTTTCTGTCACTTCTACAATTTCTGAACCTGTTCTTTTATAAACCTCACTGAATAACTTATCAAAATCCATTCCATCTTCATCGTTAATTCCTCCTTTTCCTCGCGCTGTACTTTCATCAACCATACGACCTCTTAATTGAAATAGTGGCTCAAGCCCTGCAATTAGTAATTCTACTTCTTTTAGTAATTCAAGTTCTTTTTGTTCCATTTGAAATTCCTCCAGTAATAATTTTAGAATTAATAAAACCGATTTTTAAAACGAACATCAAAATACAATAGTCTCAGCAGTAATTTGTTTTTCTACTACTCTTATATATCGAGCGTACGTTCTTTAAAGCGATAAATGCGACAGATTTGTGAACAAATAAAAAAAGACCTGACTATTACGCCAGATCCTCTTTAATCATTATATATTTTGTTATTTTTAAATAAGAAACGGAACATTAGGCTTATAACCACTCAATTTCTACCGTAGCTTCTACCCTTTCTCTTGTTGTGTCATGATTTGCTTCTGTATTGCTGCTAAACCATATTTTCTTTATAAACTTCTTAAGAAAAGCGTTACAGACTTCATCATTCAACTCCTCAAGCATATCTAGCTTTTTGATAGCATCTTCTAATCTCTTTTGTTCTTCGTCTGTATTTGATAGATTCTCTAACCGAATATCAATAAGTTCCATTTGTTGCCGAACTTGTTTGATTTGTTCTTCATTCCTGTCGCGCATCTCATAAAACTCTACTTTCGTAATCTCTCCATCCATCCGCATTTCTTTCAGATTCCGTTGACGTTTATTGAATTTATCTAATTGCTTCTCTAAAGACTCTTTTTGAATCAATAATTTATTTTCTACCTCAACTGTATCAAGAGATTTTAGCATCCTTAATTCTTGTTCAAAGGCCGGCTTCTTTTCTTTCACTTTTTGTAACACAAACTGTTCAATCGGAGCATATTTATGTCCTCTGTCTCTGCAATTATTATTATCGACTTTATAAATACATGACTTCACAAAATCAACGCCATGCCCATCACATTGAATGTATCTCTTCCGCTTGCAGCAATTACAGTAAATTAAGCCTTGAAGTTTTCTTATAGATTTCGCTTTGTTAAAGAAATTACCAGTCGTATTTTCTGCCAATATCTCCTGTACTTCTAAAAATGTTTGCTTGCTTATAATCGGTTCATGAGCATTTTCAACAAATACTTCATCAACCACCCTACCGTTAACTCGTCTGCACGCTTGAACAACTCCATAATAAACAACGTTCCTTCTGACTTGACTAATATGTGCTGATGTGAGAACTTTACCATTTCTGCTTCTCCACCCTAAAGTATCTAACTGTTTTGCAATTTCGTTAGCACTGACTCGTTCTAATGTCTTTTGAAAGATAAAGCGAATGATTTTAGCTTCATCTTCAACTATCTCTAATCTCTTCTCTTCGTTCTTCTTATATCCTAAAGGAACTCGATTTGACATCGTCCATTTCCCTTGTTCTGCTGCTGCTAATCGTCCTCTTCCCAAACGTTTACGAATTTGTTTATATTCAAAGTTTGCCATCATTGCTTGGAATGAGAAAAGCATTTCATTGCTTTCCTGTGACAAATCAATTGCACCTTGAGGAGTCAAAATTTTGATGTCATGAAGAATGAGCATCTTTTTAATTTCTTCAGCATGAGCGTTGTCACGAGAAATTCTGTCAATATCCATTACAAGGAGAGCATCATAATCATCTAACCTGCTTAATAGCAAATTCAATTGCGGTCTGTCGGTATTAACTCCACTTGAAATCTCTTGATACATGTCGTAAGTTAACTTCTGCTGTTTTGCGAGTTTCGTTAGAGCATTTCTATGACTAGATAAGATTTCATCTATGTCTAGTTGTTCTTCGTTTCTGGATAAGCGTAAATAAATTGCAGCTAATCCCATGTTCTTCACCTCTTATATTATGTACTAGGAATGATACCACATTATTAACCGAATAAAAATAGAAAATTAACATTTGTAATTTTGCCAACAGTTCCATATAGCGTAATCACGACTATATCTCCTACATTATATTTAGGTTGTTTTTTTCTTGCCATTTATATCTCTCCTTTTTAAAGTCGTGATTTTGATACCAGTATATGCAAACGGCAGAAAAACGCTTATCACATCAGCTTATATTCAAAAAAAATTTCAATAAAAAATACATCACTTTTTATAGAGTGATGTACACCAATACAGATATATTTGTATATGTTTAATCGTTATCTTTCTTGTATGTATAGCTCCCACGCCTCATCAAAAATAGACATACTGCCTAGTAATCCACTTAATTCTAAATATGAACTAATTTCATCGTAATCTTCTGATTGCTTCGGAAAACTTAAATCATCGTACATAGCTTCAGCTAAATCTGATATTTCATTTCTGATTAAAGACGCACGATACTTCATCATATAGTGATAAAATGACTTTTTCAAAAATATTCCCTACCTTTCTAACTTGGATACATTATACAAGGGTAAAAAGAAAAAAACCAGCATAACCGCTGGTTAAAAGTCGAAATAATTTCTTTTTAGGAGACGTGGACGTTCCATTAATTCTTCATATGTCAATTGTTTTGGTAAATCTTTTGTATAAATTAAAAACAACTGATCTTCTATTTCTTTTACAACATGATCAGCCTGATAGTCCATTCCACATGATGAACACGAAATACATGGTGTCTTTTGAATTTCAATGGCTTTTGTACCATCTGGCAATTCCCAATATACAGTATTCAGACTTTCTCTTGCTTCTGTACTGTCACACCACATACAATTCATACTGCGTCACCCTCAGCTTTTTTGCCATCTTCTAATTTCGACATTTGGGCTTGATACTTTTTATCTTTTAACTGATCACGCTTATCTCGTTTATCTTTTAAAGAAGAATGTGTTTCATTTGTTTCATAATCTTTCCGACGATTCATACGTTGTAAATCATCCGGAACAAGATTAAATTTCTTATCACTCATCAATCCTGCTACACCAATATCCGAACGTTTCTCTTCATATGTTGGATAAATCTCTTTAAAGTAACCTTCCGCTCTTCCTGGTACATAGTTTTCTGGTTCTGGATATGTTGTAATAACACCTTCAAAGTTACGAAGAACAACTTTATCTGCGCTTTGTGAAATTAAATAATTTGGCTGAAGAGCAATTTTCCCGCCGCCTCCTGGTGCATCTACAACGAACGTTGGAACCGCATAACCAGACGTATGTCCACGTAACCCTTCAATAATTTCTAATCCTTTTGAAACCGGAGCGCGGAAATGACCGATACCTTCTGATAAATCACATTGATAAATGTAATACGGACGAACACGAATTTTTACTAAATCGTGCATCAGTTTTTTCATAATCGGAACGCTATCATTAATACCTGCTAAAATAACCGCTTGGTTTCCAATTGGAACACCTGCATTTGCAAGCATTTCACATGCTAGTTTTGATTCTTCTGTAATTTCAATAGAAGTGTTAAAGTGCGTATTTAACCATACTGGGTGATATTTTTTAATAATATTACATAGATTTTCTGTAATACGTTGCGGGAATACAACTGGCGCTCTCGTTCCGATACGAATAATTTCCACATGCGGAATTGCGCGTAAATTTTTTAATACGTATTCTAAGATTTTATCATTAATAAGAAGACCATCCCCACCAGAAATTAAAACATCTCGTACTTGTGGCGTTTCACGAATATAAGCAATTGCATCATCTAATTGTTTTTTCGGAACACCCATTCCAATTTGTCCACTAAAACGACGACGTGTACAGTAACGACAGTACATAGAACATTGATTTGTTACTAAAAATAACACGCGGTCTGGATAACGATGTGTTAAACCTGGAACTGGTGAATCCTCATCTTCATGAAGCGGATCTTCTAAATCATACTTTGTTTTATATAATTCTTCCGAAATCGGTACAGATTGCATCCGAATCGGACAGCGTGGATCATCGGGATTCATAAGAGAAGCATAGTACGGTGTAATATTTAACGGAATCGTTTTTGTTGAAATTTTAACACCTTCTTCTTCTTCTGGTGTCAAATTAATCACTTTCTTTAAATCATCTAACGTTTTGATCGTATTCGTTAATTGCCAAACCCAATCATTCCATTGCTCTTCTGTAACATCTTTCCATAATTCGATATCTTTCCAGTGACGATTTGGTTTGTATACATCATGTAACATTGCTATTCCCCCTTTTTTTACGCTCGCCATTTATATAAGCAATAATTATGCCAACTCCACATTTTCAAGAAGTGATGACGAAAGATACCCTATTATATATAAGAAAAAATATTTTTCTTATTTTAAATGGCGCTCTACTCAATACAATATTCGTTACTTTCTGTATATGTAAACGCTCTTTTTTTGGTGCAAACACACAAAAACCGCCGATTATTCGGCGGTTTTGTCATACTTATTTAATTTATACTGCAATGTTTGTCTTGGAATACCTAATAATTTAGCAGCTTGCAAAATATTCCCATCCGTTTCCATTAGCGCTTGATTAATTAATTCTTTCTCTGTTTGGTGAAGTGCCTCACGTAATGGAAGAATAGATTTCTTCTGTTTCTTTGAATCTACTTCTTTTCGAAATGTTCGTGGTAAACAACTAACTGTTAATGAACCTCCTTCTGCAATAATTACAGCGTGTTCAATCGTGTGTTTTAACTCTCTTACATTTCCAGGCCAATGATATGCTAGCAACCTTTCTTTCGTCCCATTATCAATATGGAGCACCTGTTTTTTATATTCTTTGTTATAGTCTCTTAAAAAGTAGGATGCTAACAATAATACATCTTCTTTTCGTTCACGAAGCGGTGGAATATATAGAGAAAATACATTTAAACGATAATATAAATCGGTACGAATTTTATTTTCACGTAAACATACTTCTGGAGGTTGATTCATCGCCGTAATCACGCGAACATCTACTTTTCTCGTCTTACTATCACCGATGCGACGAATTACTCCATCTTCTAATGCACGTAGCATTTTCGCCTGCAGATCAAGGGGCATCGAATTTAATTCATCTAAAAATAATGTCCCTCCATCTGCAAGTTCAAATAGCCCCGCACGTTCAATAGCTCCTGTATAACTCCCTTTAGTTGTCCCAAATAATAGACTTTCTAGTAAGGACTCTGGAAGAGCTGCACAATTCTGGGCAATAAACGGTTTGTTTTTACGGTTGGAAGCCTCATGAATCGCTTGTACAAATAGTTCCTTTCCTGTTCCTGTTTCCCCGTATATTAAAACGTTTGCATTTGTTGGAGCTACCTTTTGCGCCAAATCTTTTGTTTGTTTAAAGTGGGAATCATTCGTCACAATTGTATTAAAAGCAACGTGTTTTTTTGTTATCTTCTTCCTAGAGGATCGTTTCATTTTCGATTGTAAATCAACAATTGTATCCGTTAATTTTTGAATCGTCGAGTAATCTTTTGCGATTTCAACAGCACCTGCAATTTCACCTTCTATAAAAATAGGTAATGTGGTATTTACAGTACAAACATCTTCACCATTTAAATTTTGATAACGCTGCACTTGATGTAAAATCGGCTTTTTTGTATTTAAAACTTTCATAAGTGTACTCGTTTCCCTTGATAAAGATGGGAATGCTTCTAATAAATGCTTACCCAATACATTCTCAATCTTTGATCCGTCATGTTTTGCAGCAACAGTATTATAAAAAATTGTAATACCATTCTCATCCACAGCATGAATCGCTTCATCAATACTGCCCAAAATCGCTTCAATGACTTCTTGTGTCGAAACTGCCAGCAATGTCATTCCCCCCTTTTGCTAAAAATTCAGCAATTTATATGCCGAATTTCCGGCACCCCTGTGCGCGATTATAAGCATTGCGATTCCGTTCTACTTTTCTATTTATTTCATATCATTACTTTCCCGCCAACAAGTAATAAAGTGCAACTCTAATCAGCGGGGGGCTTCATCCCCCACTGATTATTAGCCCGCAACAATCTGGTATTCTAAACTTTCAAGTAAAGATCTTACTACCCATTCATGCGGGATAAATCTTTTACCCATACATTCATATCTTCTAATTTATCAAAAATATAACAATTATTTGCTAGCCTTCCTGTGTATGTATATCCTAGCTGATGAAAAGCTGCATTCATACCAAACGAAAGTGAACGTGCGATTGTGTAAGAACAAAAGATTGCTCTCTCTTGTAGTTCTTCTTCTAACTTAATGAGTAAACTTTTCATAAATCCATGCTTTCGATATTCAGGTAAAGTTGCACAATTCGTTAATTCTGCGTTACCTTCTTTCACATTCATTTCTGCTGAAGCAGTACTAATAATACGCCCCTCTGATTCATACACATAATAAATCGTATCTTCTTTCATCGTCTGAACAATATAGTCTGCTTCATTTAACGGTGTCGGATAAATTTCAAACACTTTTCCAAATACACTTGCCAATTCTTCTGCGTCTGCCTCTGTCGCTTTTCGTAGTACAAATTTCTCTGGAACTTGTTTCTCCTTTACTTCCTTTTCTCTCACACCATCTATAATGCGGTCCTCATCAATCCACTGGATACTATTTCGTCTTTCATCATCACGATATTTTACGAAAAAGTATGCATCATGTCCTTGAAAATAATGTGGAATTGTCGCTTCTAATAAAAAGCCAAAAGAGAGCCACGCCGAAACATGCTCTCCCTTTCCTTTTATAATGCATTTGGTGAAAGAATGCTTCTCTGCTAACTCTTCTATTTTTCGCATAAGACTTTCTACATTTCCTGTATAATGATCTACCCGAATACGTTTATTAAAATAATCTAGCACTCCTTCTACAGTATAGTAGTTTGTCTGTTCTCTGAATGATTCATAATAGTTCATTTTTTCACCTCACACCAGTCTAGTAATGTACATGCAATAACTTTTGCTGCGGCAATCATTTTATCCACTTCAATGTATTCATTTGGATAGTGGGCTACCTTTGTCTCTCCTGGTCCGAATATAATGGTTGGGATTTCTGCGATTTGTGTAAATAAACCACCATCTGTGCCCCATGGTGATGCTTCTATAATTGGACTTCTTTCTTCAATTTGAGCAAAATTATCTTGAAGCGTTGTAATGAGCGCATGCTCCTCATCTAATTCACCTGGGACCCACCTTGCCCCAAACCATTCTACCTCTACTGGATATTCTTCGAACCATGGATCTACATTCTTTAATTGCCCTATCCAATTTTCAAATTCTTCTTTTACCGCCTCCATAGTCTCATTCGGCGCAACTCCACATCTTCCTTCTAAAATCAACGAATCTGGTACGGAGCTTGGCCAGCTACCACCTTCAATTTTCCCAACATTGATTGGAACAGGGATTGGAATTTCTTTATATAACGGGTCTGTAATCCGTTCATTTCTTTTCTGTTCTAATTGTCTCAAATGTTCAACAACAAACACGCTCTTTTCAATTGCACTTACTCCTTCATAACGAGTCCCGCCATGTGCTGCTTTTCCTTTCACATGCAAGCGAAACCACATTGAACCTTGTTGTTTCGGGAAAAACTTCATATTTGTTGGTTCTGGAATGATAACCCCATCTGCCTTATATCCTCGTAAAATTGCTGCTAAAGTACCTGCTCCACCGCTCTCCTCTTCTATTACACTTTGAAAATAAATATCTCCTTTTAATTCAATACCCAGTTCTACAATCGCTTCGATTGCCAGCATAAGCGCCACATTGCCGCCCTTCATATCGGTTGTTCCACGACCATATATGCGATTCCCTACTTTTTCACCACTATATGGATGGTGTTCCCACTGATTCACATCACCTTCTGGTACAACATCGATATGTCCATTTAAAATCATTGATTTTCCATCGCCGCTTCCTTTTAACGTCGCAACAATATTTGGGCTATCTGAAAAATTCGTTCTTGGAGATACAAAATAAGGATGATCTTTCATTTTTGTAAAAGAAGGCTCCCAAATATCGAGATCTAAACCTAATTCACGTAGTTTTTCAATGACAATTGCTTGCGCGCCGCTCTCATCTCCAGATACACTTTTTTCTTGAATTAATCGTTTTAAGAGCTTTACACTTTCTCCTTCATGACTTTCAATATAATCACACACTTGTTTTTTTAATTGCTCCATATTTGTTAGCTCCTCTCATTCAATCACAAGTAAATTAGAACTCACATGAAAAGATGCCTCCGTATTTCGTTTTACATCCTCTACTGTATAAGGGCTCATTAACTCTTGGAGTATTAAACCTTCAGAAGTAACTTCCATTACAGCCATATCTGTAATAATTAAATCCACGCACCTTTTCGACGTTAATGGAAGCGTACATTCTGAAACAATTTTTGCATTTCCATACTTATCAACGTGATTCATCACAACAACGACCCGCTTTGCTTTTTGCGCTAAATCCATCGCTCCGCCAATACCAGGAACACGTTTCCCGGGAACAATCCAATTTGCTAAATCACCTTTTTCACTTACTTGCAGTGAACCAAGTATTGTTACATCAAGCAACCCTTTTCGAATCATTCCAAATGCCGTGCAACTGTCAAAATAACTTGCTCCTGTAATAAGTGACGTCGGCAATCCAGCCGCATTACACAAGTTTTCATCTTCGCTTCCTTTACTTGGCGTCGGGCCCATTCCAACGATTCCATTTTCCGCCTGGAACATAACATGTATATCTTCAGGCAAATGGTTAGGTACAAGAGAAGGGATACCAATCCCTAAATTTACAATCATTCCATTTTGAATTTCTTTCGCAGCACGCCTTGCTATCTTATCTCGTACTTCTACTCCCATACCCATCTCCAATTCACTCCTTCCGACGGCACAATATAATTTACAAAAACACCTGGAACAACAATTTCCTCAGGATCTAAACTTCCAAGCGGTACGATTTCTTCTGCCTCAACAATTGTAATATCTCCAGCCATCGCAACGTGTGGATTCATATTGCGAGCACTTTTATCAAACACAAGATTGCCAAACGGATCCGCCTTCTTCGCATATACAATCGATACCTCTGCCGTTAAAGCTGTTTCCACTAAATATGTTTTTCCGTTCATTTCGACTGTTCGTTTTCCTTCCTCTACAATCGTATCCACACCAACATCGACAAGAATTCCGCCTAATCCCATTCCACCTGCACGAATTCGCTCTGCTAGCGTTCCCTGAGGCGAAAACTCAATCCGTAATCGTCCTTCATTTAACTGTCTTCCTGCATTTGGATTTGAACCAATATGAGAAGTAATTAATGATTTCACTCGCTCATTTGTTACAAGGCGGCCAATTCCTACCTCTGGAAATCCCGTATCATTTCCGATTAAATGTAAATTTGTAATTCCTTTTTGTGCAATAGCCTGTATTAATGATGGAGGGGATCCAATTCCGCCAAACCCTCCAAACATTAACGTCATATCATCATGAAACAATGACATAATCTCTTCAATTTCTTTTAATTTACCAAATGTATTTGTAATGGTTGTCATACGATACTGTGCCCTCCTTTTTGCATCATCTCTTCCACACTTTTCACAAAAATCTCAAGTAACTCATCTAACTCAGAATATGTAGTTGTCATCGGCGGTGCAACAAGCAGCGCACTATCCTCTTTTCCTGCTTGCCCTGAAACAGCTTGATATAAAAGAAGTCCGTTTTTCGCCGCGACTGAAATGAGCTCAGACGCTTTTGTAAACGATTGCAATTCTACTCCGATCAGGAGTCCTTTTCCGCGCACATCGGCAATAATCGTCGATTGCTGCTGAACTTTCTGCAATCCTTTTATTAAATATTCTCCTTTTTCAGCTGTTTTTTCAGGTAAATTATGTTTCTCCATATATTCAATAACCGCTAAAGCTGTCGCGGCTGATAACGGGTTAGCACTTAGCGTATGCCCACTCATAACTGATCGCGACCCTCGTAAAATCGGTTCCATCACACGGTCACTCACAACCGTCGCGGCCATCGGTGTATAACCAGCACCTAGACCCTTTCCTAACGTCATGATGTCTGGCTCCACGCCCCAGTGTTCCATCGCAAACCATGCACCTGTACGCCCAAGGCCTGTCATCACCTCATCAGCAATAAATAAAATATCATAATGGCTGCAAATATCTTTAATTACTTTATAATATTCTTTCGGTGGTACAACCGCACCGCCTGCCGCCCCAATAATCGGTTCAGCTATAAAAGCTGCAATATGTTCTGCACCAATTCGTTCAATTGCTCGTTCTAATTCCGTTGCACAAGAAAGCTGACACGTTGGATATACTTTCTGCACCGGACAACGGAAACAATACGGCGCTGGAACAGTTGGATAATCTTCTAAAATAGATACAAATCGCTGGCGACGAAGTGGATGCCCTGACATTGATAAAGCTCCCATCGTAATACCGTGATAACTCATCCAACGTGATAAAATTTTATGTTTCCCTTGAATACCGCGCTCTTGAAAATGTTGAATCGCAATTTTCATAGCCGTTTCATTCGCTTCTGTACCACTATTCACAAAGAAACTCCAGTTCAAATCTCCTACACTTAAATCACTTAACTTCTTTGCTAACTTCTCAGCTGGCTCACTCGTAAACTGTGAGCGGTACACAAAAGCAATCTCCTCTGCCTGCTTTTTAATCACTTCCGCAATCTCCGTTAAGCCATGTCCGATACCTGCCGTAATCGCTCCTGACGAACCATCAAAATATTTATTACCATTTTGATCATACAAATACACACCTTTTCCATGTGAAATCATTGGATACGGCTGACCAACAAGTGGCTTAATTAAGTAATCGCGCATAGCGCTCCCCCATTTCTCCAATTTGTATATATATATGAAGAAAATTGACGTTTCTTTCATAAAAAAGAACCCTCTGCAAACGCAGTGAATTTATCAAAAAACTATTATAAAATATACAAATGAGTGCTAAAAATCAAAATAAAAATAAACATTCAGAAATATAATAAAAGACCAAACCCTTTACCCCTCTTTAAAAAATCCTCCCCCCTATAAAAAATAAGCCTAAAAAACATACTACCTAATTATTTTTTCACCATACCATCAGCTTCGCTCAATTGCTGACATTGTGTAAACTTCGACGAAACTCCCGTCAATTTCCTTCCTATTTATTTTGTTTATCTGTCATATTTTTCAACAAATTTAGACAAATCCTTCAAAAAGAAACCTCCTATGATTACTCAATCATAGGAGGTTTCTTTCATATAATTTATTTTTTAAATTTTCGACATCTACTTATTCCTATTAAAAAACATGCTTTTATTGCATTTTACAAAATATTTTTTACTGAGAAAAAACAAATGTGCAAATCCTCTGTACGAGGTTTCTCCTCTTACATAGCACCTTAATCTATCTAACTCTCCCAGCGATTCAACCCTAAATAACAAGCTCCATACACACCAGCATCATTGGTAATCGAGATGCTTCTTTATATTGGCGAATAAGTGCAGAAGTCGATGCATATCGTTCGTAACATCCTTTTCCACCGTAACTACATTCTTTTCCATGATATATTGATTATATAAATAATAAATTAAATCATGATATCATGTTGTCATTACCAGTTGTTATGAAGTATACCATTACAACTTTTTCTTTCGTAATACATTTTCTGAATTTTTTATAAAATTTTTCAAACATTTTTATTCATAGCCTAACAATATAATTCTATTTATTGCGAAATAAAAACCATGAATGGAATTGCCTGCAAGAGAAAGATTATTTTTATCAAATTGATTCTTCCCGTAAAAATCTGATCGATGAAGGTTAATTACTAATAAAATTCTCCCTACCTTAAAGTCCGTACAAATGAGAAAGATAGGTGCGCGGGATAATTGCCCACAAAAAAAATCAATTGATCTGGCTAAATGAAAGTTTCACTTTATCTCAGAAAAAGAAAAGGAGTGTTCCTATGATTCAACAATTAAAAACATATTACGGTAAAGATATAACGGTTAATGAAACAGTATTGTCTGGGGAGTATAGCTGGTTTTTAGTTGAAGGAAACAAAGTAGGGATTCGCAAATCTCGCTTACACCAAAGGGAACGTCAATTACTTTCATCAATCTTAACGCCCATTCATACTGATACATTTTATGAAACAGAAAAAGAAAAGTCTTGGTATGAAGCGTTATATCAAAATAAGGATATTCCTATCGTATCTGTTCGTTTTTTACATTTTTTCACAAATCACTCTATAGTAGAAAGAGAAGAATTTCAAGATGCTTTACAGTCCATGTTTTCTTTCGCCACTACAACGATATGGGAGACTTCTCAAGCCGGCGTTCTCATCTTAGAAGAAGATATATCGAAATCTATATTACAAACAGCCCTTGATACATTAGAAACAGATTTTTTTATATCTCTATCCTTTTTTATTGGCAGACACTATACCGAAACAAATGGAATTTCTCGTTTGTATCAATGGGAACGAGCATTATTTTCTTTTCTTTCTCCCTATTTATCAAAAAAGATTATACACATTGAACACCTACTCCCTTACCAATTAATGATCTCATTACCAAAAGAAGAAAGAGAAAAATATACAAATCAATTGTTAGCACACATTTCAAATGACAAAGAACTAATCGATAGTGTTAAAGTATTCTTCCAATGTAATTTAAATGTATCACTTGCAGCGAAACATTTATATTTGCATCGTAATACCTTGCAGTATCGAATTGATAGATTCATTGAAAAAACAGGAATTAATATCAAAACATTTGAAGGCGCTGTAGCAGTTTATATGGCATTCCTTTCTTTAGATATCTCGTAAACTTGCATAAAAACCTCTCATTTTTTTGTGCAATCTGCCAATTTACCTACCTGCGAAAAAAAACTTATAATTCAATTAATTCAAAGAATAAGGAGTGAGTAATTGTGGCAGAACTCGTATTAGATCATATTTTTAAAGTTTATGATAATAAAACGACTGCTGTTTCTGATTTTAATTTACATATTGAAGATAAAGAGTTTATCGTATTTGTCGGTCCTTCTGGATGTGGAAAATCAACAACTCTACGTATGATTGCGGGTCTAGAAGACATTTCTGATGGTTCATTTTATATTGATGGAGAACGTATGAATGATGTCGCTCCAAAAGATCGCGACATTGCGATGGTATTTCAAAATTACGCACTATACCCACATATGTCTGTTTATGATAATATGGCGTTTGGCTTGAAACTACGCAAACTTCCAAAAGATGAAATTAATCGCCGCGTAACAGAGGCTGCGAAAATCTTAGGCCTTGAAGATTACTTAAAACGAAAACCAAAGGCATTATCAGGTGGACAACGCCAACGTGTTGCGCTAGGAAGAGCTATCGTTCGTGACGCAAAAGTATTTTTAATGGACGAGCCTCTATCCAATTTAGACGCAAAATTGCGCGTAAGTATGCGCTCTGAAATCTCTAAACTTCATCGCCGTTTAAACACGACCACTATATATGTGACACATGATCAAACAGAAGCAATGACAATGGCATCACGCCTTGTTGTTATGAAAGATGGTGTCATCCAGCAAGTTGGTACGCCAAAAGAAGTATACGATGCTCCTGAAAACATTTTTGTTGGCGGATTCATTGGTTCTCCAGCTATGAATTTCTTTACCGGAACATTACAAGATAACTATTTTCATATAGAAAATATTCGTTTCAAAGTACCAGATGGCCAACTAAAAGCATTAAAGAAAAAAGGATATAATGGAAAAGAAATCATACTCGGTATTCGTCCTGAAGACATTCATGATGAACTAATTGTTCTTCAATCTTCTCCTGAATCAACTGTCGAAATTACAGTTGAGGTCGCTGAATTATTAGGTGCTGAAACGATGATTCATGGAAAACTTGCGAGTCAAAACTTTGTTGCACGAATCAACGCTCGTTCAGAAATTAAAGCTACCGATAAACTTCCGTTAGCTTTTAGTTTAACTAAAGCGCACTTTTTCGATATTGATACAGAACAACGTATACGTAATGAATAGACATACTTGATTAAGGTATAAACCATTTTTCTTCCTGATCTTTCTGTACTATTTACCTAAGAAAGGCCAGGAAGCTTCTTTTTGATATTTTATTTTTTTACAAGTATTATATTTAATCCTTTTCGTTTTTTATTGCTACCACCTGACGCTCCTCTTATTTTTCATTTTCATTAACATTTTTTGGCTACTCCTTTTTTATCTCGCTATTCGCGAGCAGTAAGGCCCCACCCCAACATGCAACAAAAGCAAAGAAATTAGGTGGGAGATGAAGCCCCACCGCTGATTGAAATTTCACTTTATGAAAATCTAATTTTTCTAATCCTCTATAGATACAACCTTATGTAACCTTACACATGCTTCCATTCAATGTAATTTCAAATTTTCAAGTACATATTTAACAATTAATTTCACAGTTTCTGGATAACCTTTACCATCATTAGTTTATCCCACTGCAACTTCTTCATTTGTTCTTTTGTGTTAAAATATCGCAAGACCTCATGTTCCAACTGATATTTTAAATACGAGTTTACATTAAAATAAAAAAGAAAGAACCGATTAACTATATTAACCAGTTCAGCATGACGCTCTTTATCAGTTATTAACGAACCCAACATGCCCCGATGATAATTAGTAAAATAAACAATACAACGATCAACGCAAATCCAGAACCTGTACCGCACCCTCCGCCGCCATAACCATATCCGCAATAACTACTAGAATATCCGTAACCCCACATGATTTGCTCCACTCCCTCCGCTACTTAAAAATTAAATTCCCTTAATAAATTATGTAGGACAACTCCCACTTTGTATGTGCGTTTGCCTATAAATTAAAAACTCCATAACTCCGCTAACGATTTTATAGTTTGCACCAGATCGAGCAACTTGTATATGTATAAAATTTGTGGCATTAAATACAGTGAAACTTTAATCAGTGGGGGTTTTCTTCATCCCCCACTGATTATTAGCCCTCACCAATCGGGCTTTTACGGGCAGTTGATCCCCTACCTACCTTGTTTCTCCCTGAATCTTGAGGTGGGGGTCTTACTGCCCGTTAATGCGGGATAAACTATCTATTATCCTATTTATATTTTGAAGCATTTTTTGCATAAGCCCTTTTCCGAGATGCATATAGTTATAGTGATGACAAAGGAGGAATTTTACATGGCTCAATCTGAAATTGAAAAATATGGACAAGAAGCAGCCCTGTATGAACAACTTGCCCGTTACTATCAATATACAAATCCCAAAAAATATATGGAATTATATATGAAATATCATAGTGCGATTACCAAACTTGTACATGTGTATGAAAAACGCGGCTCTCAAGAAGCTACATTGCCATCCTATATGAGAATATTCCACGCATCCCCTCATACACCAGCTATTGATTTTTTAGTTAACGGACAGAAGGTAGTAAAAAACATTTCTTTTAAACAACACAGTCCTTATTTGTCCTTAACTCAAGGGCAGTACCGGGTTGATATCGTTCCAGTCGGTAATGAAACACCTATTTTTTCAGCACTTGTTCCCATGATGGGTAACCACTCTTATACACTGGCAGCAATTAGTACCGATACACATCTACAGTTGCAACCAATGCTTGATAATACTCCTTTGCAATCTGGTCAAGCAAAAATAAGATTTTTACATTTTTCCTCTGATACCCCTGCTGTTTATGTATCCATAAAAGGTGGCGACTATTTATTCGAAAATGTCTTATTTAAACAAGTAACAGATTATTTACAGGTAAGCCCTGGAACAGCTGATATTGAAATTTCTCTTGCCCATACAAAAAAGATACTTGTAACCATCCCTGATGTAAAAGTAGAACCAAATACAATTTACACATTTGCATTAGTAGGCTATTCTAATCAATCCCCAAAATTAGAAGCCGTGGTTCTTACAAATTAAAAAATCTACACCATTCTCTTGGTGTAGACTTTTTTCTCTTTATTTTTGAAATGAAATATGAAATTCTGTCCATTCTGAATCAGAGCGACACGTAATCGATCCATTATGCTTTTCAACAATTTGTTTACATACAAACAAACCGATGCCAGTTCCTAATTTCTTAGTCGTGACAAATGGTTCAAAAATCGTTTCAATACTTTCTGCCGGAATCATCGGTCCATTATTTTTAATAACAATATGAATCCTTTCTTCCTCTTCACATGTATCGATAATAATTTTACGATCTTCTTTAATCACTTCGAGAGCATCGATTGAGTTCATTAAAATATTTAGAAAAACTTGTCTCACTTCACTACGGTATCCCACAAATGAGATAGGATACGGTAAAATCTTTTCAATTGAAACATTTGCATTAACTAGACTTGGATATAAGAAATGAATAATATCATGAAACAAATCATTTAGCCAAAATCGTTCAGACTCATTCCACATTTCTTTTTTTGAAACAAGTAAAAATTGCGAAATACGAAAGTTTAATTGGTCCAATTCATGTGAAATAATATCTAAATATGATAAATTCGGATGATCTAATTTCAATAATTTCACAAACCCCATAATGGAGGTTAATGGATTTCGAAACTCGTGAACAAAACTAGCCGACATTTGTCCTAAAATCGTCAATCTTTCTTTATGTGTTTCATTTATATATTGCTGTTTTTCTTCTAAATTTCTCGATATAATTTCCGAATATTTTAAAACCGTATAATAAATTAATTTGTCAAAACAAGTATGTATTTTTGTCATAATTGGTTTTAATTCACGAGCTTTAACATCTAATTCGCACATTGCTTCAAATAGTTCATTTCTTCCTACATTCGCGTTATAGACAAAATCTCCAATATTAACGTCCGCCCCTGCTCGCTCAATTGCAATTTTTTCACATAACGGCTGTAGATGAGCTACATCCTTATTTTCCATAATAAGTTCAATGATTAACTCTAATAAATTCTCTCCATTCTGAGCTACTTCTTGCTTAAATGGATCTTTTTCGGAAATTATCATTTTGTTTTTCCAGTTCTCTACGAATTGGTGCCTGTTGTTTTTCAAGTGCGAACAAAATACTTCTTTAATATCCTTATCGATTGGAAAAACCCCCATTCCCTCCATTTCCATGCGACGAATACCCTATATATTTTGAATATTAACACAAAAAACGAGTTTCGTTAAGAGATTGTTGTCACATTTTGTTAATTTCTGTTGATAAAGTTAATTTGCAATGTCTTTTTTTGCATCCTTTTCATTTCTTGCGTACAATAAGATATGAAAGGTGTGAAAAATATGGTAAATAAAAATGTGGAAGATTATCTCCAAGAAGGCATTCATGGCCAAAAGCAAAACAAACCAGAAGAACGCAATATGTACTTAGGCACATTGCGTGAACGTGTGGAAATCGCTTTAACAATCGGTCAAGTGATGCAAAGCAATGTTTACACAGAAGTAGCTAATAGCATGCGCACTTCTCAATCATTACAACTATATGTAAACGGCAGCATCTCTTACCCACATTTATCAAAATACATTAAATTAGCAAACGAAAAAAATGTACCTTTTACAATCGTCCAAAATAAAGGTACACAAACACCAATTGGTTTAGTTCTTGCGCATAACACAGCGGTAGATAAAGAACAAGTTTATGTTGAAGATACGATTTTTAAACAAGAGATGAAATAATACACGATAATGTGACACTTCCATTACCAATCGGTCTTTTACGGGCAGTTATCCCCCACTTCTCTTCCTTGCTCCTCTCTGAATCTTGAGATGGGGGTCTTACTGCACGCAAATAACGAGATAAATAAAAGGTACACTTACTTAGATAATAAGTGTACCTTTTATTTGTATTTATTTTTTTATAAAGATTAGTTTCCTCTCTGTCATTTCTTCAATCGCATATTTAATTCCTTCACGACCTGTACCACTTTCTTTGACACCGCATATGGCATGTGATCTACTCGAAAAGTTGAAATGTCTTTAATCATGAAACTGCCCATATAAATCCATTTTGATTTTTTGACATATAAGCCGCGGCTATGAATAACAAAATGGGGGGTCTGCATTTGTTTTCACTCGACATGGAGCAGAAAAAGGGTCTGACCGCCGGATGCTCTCTCCCACCTAAAAATTAGGTTTTATGTCAGTCTTTTAATTTGTATTTATCTAATTCTAGTTCATCAATTCCATGCATTGCTTTCGTTAAATGTCTGACTTATTTTATTGTAGCATTGTCCCATTACATAAAAAAACTCTGCTAAATGCAGAGTTTACGAGCTTACTTGTTCTTGTAATGTTATTGGTTTTTCAGTTTCTGAAATTAAAATGGGAGCTGCTCGCTTTGTCACTTCTATCTGTTTGATATAGTGGCCATCCAATTCCTTAACGCAAAAATTATAATCTTCAATTTCAACAATATCACCTTCTGTAATTTCTAGGTGTTTTGTTAAAATCCATCCACCAATTGTATCAATATCATCATCATCAATAGATAAACCTAACAATACATTTACTTCGCTAACAAATACTTTTCCTTCTAAAATTGTCTTTGTTTCACTTATATGTTGGATTTCTGGTTTTTCATCTATATCAAATTCATCTTGAATATCGCCAACAATTTCTTCTAATATATCTTCAACTGTTACAAGACCTGCTGTTCCACCATATTCATCAATTAATATAGCGATATGTGTACGCTCTCGTTGCATTTTTAAAAACAAATCATGAATTGCAATCGATTCAATGACAAGTATAATGGGACGAATATACTGCTGCACCGTTTCTTTGCTAAAGGCACCATGTTTCACAAAATCTGTGAAAATATCTTTAAAGTTTACAAAACCGATAACATGATCCTTATCCCCATCAACAACTGGGTATCTTGTATATTTCTCATTGGACATTTTTTGCAATGCTTCTTTAACAGAAGTATCTTTATCTAAAATGTTCATCTCTGTCCGTGGGACCATAATTTCTTTTGCAATACGATCGTCAAATTCAAAGATTTTATTTACATATTTAAATTCAGATTGATTAATTTCACCGTTTTTATAACTTTCTGACACTAACAACCGTAATTCTTCTTCCGAATGGACTTCCTCGTGCTCTTTCGCAGTTTGTAAACCAAACATTCTTGTTACATATCGAGCAGATCCATTTAAAAGCCATATAAACGGAAAAGTAATTCGATAAAAGAAAATAAGCGGTTTAGCAACGAGTAAACTCACTTGTTCTGCCTTTTGAATCGCCAATGTTTTTGGTGATAATTCTCCCACAACAACATGGAAAAAAGTAATGAACATAAATACTAGAATCACAGCCAAAATATCAGCAACCTGGGGAGGCACTTCCCATCTTGCGAAAAGCGAATCAAACATGTGCTTTATTGCTGGCTTTCCTAACCATCCGAGTCCAAGAGCTGTAACTGTAATTCCTAATTGACAAGCTGATAAATACTCGTCTAAGTTTGTAATGACTGTTTTCACAGGAATTGCACGTTTATTTCTCTCTGCAATTAAAAAATCGATGCGTGAACTTCTTACTTTCACAATTGCAAACTCGGCCGCAACGAAAAATGCAGTTAAGGCAATTAAAACAATCACCATACTTATACTATATATGTCCAAATACGTTTCCTTACTTACGCTGTAAGCAAGGAAGCCACCTCCTAATTAATTTATTCAAGCGAAAAAGACTTTTCTTATCATCTTACAAGTTTCTACATTCGCCATCACCTTTTTATACATTATATGCATACATAAAGAGGATATTTATATTTATGATAATCTAAATATCTTCTTTCAGTCAAACTAGAATAATTGAAAAAAAACAGACATTTTTCTCTCTTTTTAGAAGAATCTATATGTTCAAAAACTAATTCTCGTGAAAAAACACTTTCTTTGCCGATTCCTCACTTCTTTTGTCACCCATGCAGGGAAGAAGCTTAATACCTCGAAATAATTCAACAGGATATATATAGGAGGGATTTACCTTGGAATATAAAACACCCATTATTGCGAAAAAGTTAGGTGTTAGCCCAAAGGCAGTGGTTCGAATTGCACAACAATTGAATCTCAATATAGAAAAAAACAAGTACGGTCATTTCATTTTCACTCAAGACAACTTAGATAAAATGTTAGAATATCATCGTTCTCATATAGAACAAACCTTATCTCCAGCTATAATTTCACAAGTAGAACCATCAACTGATTTTGAACAATTTGTTACACAATTAAATACAATTACACACCGTTTAAATCGTATAGAGGAAAAAATGCAAGATAAAGCAGATGATGTCGTCAATTACCAATTGCTACAACATCGCAGAGAAATGGAAGAAATGATGGATAGAATTCAAAAATTAGAAGCTGCTCTTGAGAAAAAAGAACCAATTTACATCACACCTGATATCACGCCAACATATGAACGAGAAGAAAAACCGAAACGTCGTAAAATGATTTTAAGTATATTCGGATTTTAGTTCTTTTCCAATCGTTTGTTCGCGCATGATAATCGACTCCCCCCTAGTCAATTATCATGCGCTTTTTTATTTATATAAAAAGGATGTCTCATTACAAGACATCCTTTTTGTTACGATAACATCATATTCATATCTTCTGCTGCAGTTGTAATAAGTTTTAAACCAAATGTTTCTTGTAATACATCAAGCACACCAGGTGAAATAAATTCAGGGGCCTTTGGACCGATACGAATATCTTGAATCCCAAGACTAAATAGCCCAAGTAAAATGGCAACCGCTTTTTGTTCAAACCAAGATAGGACAATACTAACTGGCAATTCGTTCACTTCACATTGAAAAGCATCTGCTAAAGCTGCCGCTATTTTTATTGTAGAAATTGAATTATTACATTGCCCTAAGTCAATGTAACGTGGAATCTCCGTACCGGGTACAACACCATAATTCACATCATTAAAGCGGAATTTCCCACAAGAAGTTGTTAAAATAACCGTTTCTTGCGGAAGTGACGTTGCTAATTCACGATAGTATTCTCCGCCTTTTCCTGGGGCATCACAACCTGCGATGACAAAGAAGCGCTTAATTTTCCCTCCCTTTACTGCCTCAATGATTTCTGGAGCTAATGATAATACTGTATTATGATGAAACCCTGTTACTAACTGTTCATCCGACTCCATATGTACTTCGGGAAGTTCTAGCGTTTTTTTAATCAATGGTGCAAAATCATCATTTTCAATTTTCCGTACACCCTCCAGGCCAGCAATATCATATGAAAAGAAGCGTTCAGAGTATGATCCTTTAATTGGCATAACACAGTTCGTTGTAGCCAATATCGCACCGGTAAATTTTTCAAAAAGACGTCGTTGATCATACCATGCCTTACCAATGTTTCCTTTTAAATGTTTATATTTTTTCAGTTGTGGATATCCGTGTGCTGGTAGCATTTCAGAATGCGTATAAATATTAATTTCTTTGCCTTCTGTTTGCTTTAATAATTCCTCTAATGCAAATAAATTATGACCAGTAACAACAATTGCCTTACCTTCTACATGATTTTGTGTAATTTGAACAGGCTCTGGAACACCGAAATGATTCGTATGTGCCTCATCTAACAACTCCATCACCCGTAAAGCTGATTTCCCAACTTTCATAGCCATATCAATATGTTCTTGTTCATTAAAGTTAGAATTTGTTAATGTCATATATAACGCTTCTTGAGTTGTAGCATCTACAAATGGATCTGTATACCCTAGCTGCGCAGCATGGGTACGATAAGCAGCAATTCCTTTTAACCCAAACACAATCGTATCTTGTAAACTTGCAATTGTTTCATTCTTACCGCAAACACCCATTACTTTACATCCGCCTGTTGGCGTTTGTTCACATTGATAGCAAAACATATCATCCCACCCTTTCCCAATCATTCATTACAAACTAAGCTTAATATACATTGAGAAAAAGGGATGTGATATCAATCACAATAATTTATAAAAATTTGTGACACTTCATCTTGTTAACATAATATTTTTACTGTTCTCTTTGATTAATGCCTGCGCATGAGCATTTCCTTGAATAATATCCCGAAATTCTTTTAAGGAATACAAATGTGTTAATCCTTTCCGAGCATGAATTCGAACAGGTACCCCTTGCAATGTATCATGAAAATAAAACGGATCATCAATTGGCTCAATTGGAAAACCAATTGTAAGTAAATACATATACATTCTTTTTGTAACAACAGCAATATACCACTCAGCTTTCATTTCTAAAGCATGAATAAATAAAATAGCTGTTAACCTTTTGAAATGTCCTCTCCCGCGCGATGTTTTCGCAATACTTAACTTTCCTATTTCATAAACATTCTTTAAACCTTTCATTAACTCATTTTCAGAAAACGGATAGAAAAACTCAGAATTAGATTGTTCAGGTGTCGTATATCGAATACACTCTACTGTACCAATAGAATGTCCTTCTTCTATTAATAAAAATCGTGATGGATTTAAATTACGCTCTACAAACATTAAATCTCTCTCTTCACAAAAATCTCCCCACAGTTGCTCGAACCAAAAATGTTCTTCCTTTGTTTGAACATGCTGGAACATATTTCCCCGCCTTTCCCATCGCCGCCCTATATTTTGATAACGCTTTCACCATCTATCATATAAGAACAAATCTCCGCATGCAACTAAAAGGTATTTACTACATTATACATTCTATAAAAATTAACCAGTTCCTATTCATTTTTTTATATTTATATAAAGTGACACTTCCATTGTATATAATTAGAAATTACCTTTATTGTTTTATCACCTCTATGGGTATTTAATTCTACAATACCATAAATTCACAATTATACTCCCTTCAACAATTCAATTTACTTACACAAAAAGAAACCTTTTCCGTAAAGAAAGGTTTCTTTTCATGTTACAATATTTTTTAACCATTTCTCGAAAATCTGTACAAGACCATGCTTTCCAGCTAACTTTTCTTCTCCCTGCTTTGTTTTATATGGATATAATTGCAAAAAGACTCCGCAACCTGCTTCTATTTTCTTCCCGTGCATATGACTGCCTGGGTATACACAAATCACTTCATGAATCGCCCTTCGGTGAAAAATACGTTTTCCATCTTGTTCTTCTACATATTTAATGGACCAATATTTGTACATTTGCTCTGTTGCTTTTGTATTTCCAACAGGCTGAAAAATATTAAACATAGGACTATATTTCACCTCAACAATAATAGACGACTGGTACTCATAACGTTCCCCTTGCTTCACATAACAATCTAAACGAATGTCTGGCTTTTTCGTATCTTCTCCATTATAGAAATGACTTCCTTTACTAAGTGCAATGAGTGGGTGCGTTTCAATAAGGTCATTAAACACTACATGGATTTGAATATTTTCACGATTTAAAACAATTGTCGTACCATCCTGTAAACCATCTAAGTAAAAATAAGTTTGAATTTGTTCGCGTAATGAAATTTCATCTTTAAATTCTAACTGTTGCAATATAGAAATAATGATAAAAAATGCATAATACTCATACACTAAAAACGTTGGTTTATACACAAATAATAAAGCTGGAGATTGTTGATTATAACGTGGTAGAAACTCTAAATGATATAATAGTTGCCGATGAGTAACAGGTAAAGCATGCATAGTTATATTTGTCTTTTCAGAAATCCCTCTCCAGAATGGAGAATTTAACAAATTTTGAAAGTACAGTATAGCTTGGTGGACAATATGATTTAAAATTTTATACTCTTGTATTTTCATAGATGCTTTCCGCAAGTCTGCCTCTTTTAACAAATGAATATTTCGATATTTTTGCTTCTCCCTATCTGTTACAGACCCGTTTCTTTCAATGGTTTGCATAATTGTTTTTACTGCTTGTTGTTCCTCTTTTTTTGTATGTGTTGCTCTTTCTAATATTTCGATTGTCTTTTGTAAGAAAGCCTGCGCTTCAAGTAAATATTGATAAAATTGTTTCGTTGTAAATTTTAGAAAAGCATTCTCCAAACTATCTGTTTGTTCTATAAATCTGCGATTATAATACTTAGCGTGAGGCTTTTTCTCGTTCATTATCACACTTTTCATCGTCGCTTTTCGTTCCCGTATTTCCCACTCATATCTATCGATATATCTTGTGTTCTCTTCAACTTTTTTATAAAGCTGCTTTATTTTTTTCATTTTTTGTGGCAGCATTCGAAGTAGCATTAAATAGGAAGAATCTTCAATGTCAATTAGCGTTGAGAATGTCTTTTTATAATAACCACGATCTAGCATAATTTCATTCAAAATTGATTTTACATAATTTTGAATCGTTTCAAATTGATCATCAAAAAAATTTTTAGGAACAATTTGAAACGCTCCATAGTATATCTCTTCTTCCACTTTCACCTCGAAATGATACAAACCACAACGCCAAGGATAAAAAAAATCAGTTTTTCCATGTTCATATAATAATACTTTTTCTCTTTTTTCATACAATTCATATTGCCATTCTTTCTTATCTTTTTGCCCTTCATACACTTTATTCCATATAAAAGTAACACGGATTGGCTTTTCACAATGTAAAGTCAAACGTAATGCTTTTAATTCTTGCACTTTATAAACACAATGTGCCATTGTTGTAGTGTGTTTACAAAGACGATTCAAAAATATAAAATCTCCTTTTCCTTCTGTTCCAATAATTAATTTTAATACGAACGGGAGCTTATCTTTTGTATCTACAATTTCCGTCTCGTGCTGCTCCTCATTTCGCATACCCATACAACTCCAATTCACGCCGTTTTTGTCTAATATAAGCTAGAGAATGTTCGAATGCGGAGACACAATTCGCAAGTGGAGATTGTAATAATGATACTAGCGATAGCCCTTTCTTTTCATCCTCACGAAGAAGTGGACCAATTGTCATTTCCGTACCACGTAATTTTGTTAAAATACGCTGTTTTACTTGTAAATCAAAACCCTCTTCTCGGCTAATCATATAAGATTGATTATCTTTTGGAGGGATATTTTGCAAATAAGTCGCAATCGCAGCAGCGCATCGAAAAGAAACGCCTTTCGATGCGTCATGTGATGATAATACGCCATGTAATCTATCTAATAGTTCTAATTCTTCTTCAAAAAGCACATCAATTATCTCTTTATTTCGTAACCAATTCATACGAAACTCTCCTGTTGTTACTTGTAGGGGCGGGATTTGTATCCCTCTATTTTGCTGCATATTGATTTCACAAAATGGAATCTTTTGAAGTGTAATAAGATTTGTTCGATCCAATAAGCGATCAGATAATTCTTTCGTTGTTTCATCAAAATTCACAGTCCCGATAAAAATAATATTTTCACCAATTTCAATTTTAGGTGGAATTATATTTTCTATTTCATTTCCTTCCTCATATAAAGAAAGAATACGATTTTTCTTTTCTAATTGAAGAATAGATAAAAATGGTGTAAACCAATGTTCAATATGTGACATATTCATTTCATCAAATACAATCATATAAAGCTGATTCGGATTTTCATATGCTTTTAATAATGTCCGAATTAACTTCGTTTCACTTTCGATATATGTTCCATTTGGATGAAGATAACCTATTATATCGTGTGGTTCTTGATAAGATGGAGAAATTGGAATCCATAACAATTCTTCTCCATACGTTAACCCTAACGCTTCTGCATATACTTGCACAAAACGAGATTTCCCGATTCCTGGGATACCAGCAAGAATCGTTAACATATTTGTTTTTACACTAATATGAAAGTTAAAAATATCCGTTGCATCTAAATACAAACCTTTATTATTGATTAAGTTCTGTACATACTGTATAAATGTAGATTCACGCTCATTCCATTCTTGGTCTTCTTTTTGCCCTTTTATGTCTACTACTTCCACCCGTTTTCCCTCTTCTTCGATTTGCTTTAGAAGTTGATCATACATATTTTCTCTTACAAAATACAAATGATCATCCGCTTTCACTTCTATATACTTGGTCCAATTATCAATTTCGATATATTTGCATTCCTTTTTTTGTTCGCAATATGCAATTGAACTAATGGATGATTTTAATGATAAATTCCCATATAATCTACCTTCATACCATAACAACTGTGGTACTTCGAAATCGTGTGGGAATTTAGGAATAAGAAAAGATAAGTACCCATTACCTAGCTTTCGCTCTAAAGATTCTCTCTTTTTATATCCTACTAATCTTGGCGAAGGGATAATCTTATATGCATCCGCGATTTCCCGTTGTTCTGTACATATTAATTCAACATACAAGTTCCCTCTTTCATAATAAAGGCGAAACAATACCAATTGTTTTTCTAACTTTTTTTTCTTTAAATCCGCAAATATTCTCTCATTTTTTTTGTTAGTATATAGTCCTTCAAACAAATATACTTCACCTTCAAATTGCGATTTCAAAATAGAAGGAATTTGTGAAAGACATTGTACAGAAAAAGTATTCTTTTTTTCCTCCTCACCTTCAACGAACTTTCCAAGAAATCTCATGTGATACATCCGCTTTATAAAACTTGGATGGAGAGCTTTATGTAGCTTCAATATACTCACCTTCTTTTTTTCATACTGTTCTTATTATATGAACTGTAAAAGAAAACTAGAAACAAAAAAACCTGACGTACACCGTCAGGTTACAAAAGTAAAACTTATATTAGTGAGAAGGGAAAGCTTTTTTCTCTTGCATAATCGCATTGTGAGCAATTTTCATTTTAGCAAGTACGTATCGTAGTTTATCCTCGGCATTTTCATCTTTATTATGTTGCAGGCTTGCTAAAGTCTCCACAGAACCAGCTAAATTCTCAATCGCTCCACGTAGTTCGGGATGATGATTAAAAAATGATTCTTGTACTAATACTTTTCGTAAATCACTTGCCAATTCCATAATTCTTAAGAGTTGTTCTTTTTCTTCCATTCTCATCCCTCCTAAACATCTTATATATTAGATATTCTGTAAATAAAATAAAATTCCTTGTATGCAAAGAAAAAAGTCCTCCAGGAGGACTTTTTTACATTTTTATATTACCTGTTACAAGCATATAAAGCGATATTACTGCTGCAACCACGATTACAACCATGACATATCTCTCCATGCCAGAAAAACAGCGATTTCCTTTTTCTTTTCGAGCAAACATATAAACAACAAGTCCAATACCATATACGATTGAGACAAGTAATAAGTTTTTTAAGCCTGCTGCATAAATCAACCATACGGAATACAATGAGGCAATTAAAGCAAGCATTCCATTTTTCAGCCTCGCACGTTTCAGTTCCTTCGTTACAACTAATTTCAACTGATAAAGTGCTGATAATAAGTACGGAAGTAAAATAGATGTAGACGCGATAAAATACATCATTTGATACGTTGATTCCGAAAACAAAACGATAATAAACAATGTTTGTGCGACACCATTTGAAATCCATAATGCAATATGTGGTGTCTGCTTTTTATTTGTCTTCGTAAAGGCTTTCGGAAATACGCCATCTTTCCCTGCTACGTGAGAAATTTCTGAAACAAGTAAGAACCATCCAATTAATGTCCCAACAAGTGAAGCAACCAATCCGATATTAATGGCAAATGCTCCCCATGGTCCAACAACATGCTCTAATACATGGCCCATTGACGGCGTTTCTAACAGAGAAAGCTCTTGTCTTGTCATTGCCCCCATAGAAAGGACTGAGATTAAAATATAGATGGACATAACTAAAATTAATCCAACAACCGTTGCTTTTCCAACATCACGGCTGTTTTTTGCTCTTCCAGATAATACGACTGCTCCTTCCACACCGATAAATACCCAAAGTGTAACAAGCATCGTATTTTTCACTTGACCAAGGACAGAAGAAATAGAAACGGTTCCCTCACCCCAAAAATCATGTGTAAATGTATCCCAGCGAAACGCTGTAACCATAACTGCAATAAATAATAAAATCGGAACTAGTTTTCCAATTGTTGCAACAAAGTTCATAATAGACGCTTCACGAATTCCAATTAAAATAAGGAAGTGCAGCGTCCATAATAAAAGAGATGCACCAACGATGGAGGCAACGTTGTTTCCTCCTTTAAAAATAGGGAAAAAATATCCAAGTGTACTAAACAATAACATAATCGTAGCTACGTTTCCTAAAATCCCTGCAAGCCAATATCCCCATGCACTGTTAAAACCAACATATTCACCAAATCCTGTGCGTGCGTAACTATAAATTCCGCCTTCAAGCTCTGGTTTTTGTCTTGCTAACGTTTGGTATACAAGTGCAAGTGGAATCATTCCCATTGCTGTAATACACCATCCAATTATCGTTGCGCCACTATTTGCGCCTACTGCTAAATCATGCGGTAAACTAAAAACACCACCGCCAACCATTGTTCCTACTACTAATGCGATTAATGGAAAAAATCCTAATTTCTTTTCTATCGGTACCACCCCATCTGTCATTCTAGGTGTTATGTTCATCCGTTCAACTATTAAAGTCACCTTTTTCTCTAATAGATGTTTCTACTATATTTTTTCAGGAAAACATTACTTATTCTAAAAGAAAATGAGCAAAAAGGGAATACTTTTTTGGAAAATTGTATAAGTATGCACAAAAAAACCGTTCATTTTATTATGAACGGTCGATTTCCAGTCATTAAATTGTATATTTTTTGCAAATATTAATGAATCAATCCCTCTTTTTCTAAAAATTGTTTCGCTACTCTTTCTGCACTTTTACCATTTACATTTACTTCATAATTCATTTTTCTCATATCTTCATCTGATATTTTCCCAGCAAGTTTATTTAATGTCTGTTCAAGTTCAGGATATTTATCAAGCGTTTCTTTTCTTAATAAAGGAGCTCCTTGGTAAGGTGGGAATAACCCTTTATCATCTTCTAGTACTTGGAGGCCATATTGTTCAAGTTCGCTGTCAGTAGAATAAGCATCAATAACAGTAACCTCCCCCGACTCAATTGCACCATATCGTAACTTCGGCTCCATTGTTGTTACGTTTGCAATCTGGAAATTATACAATTTTTGCATCCCTTTATAGCCGTCTTCCCGATCTGCAAACTCTAACGTAAATCCAGCCTTAACATTTGCTGCAACATTTCGTAAATCTGAGATTGTTTTCACATTATACTGCTCTGCAACTTTTCTTGGCATTGCAAGTGCATATGTATTGTTATATTCCATCGGCTTTAGCATCACCATATGATATTTCTTTTCCATCCCTAGGCGTGCTTGTTCATATACTTCTTTACGATTTGTACTTTTTGGGTCTTCTTTTACAAAAGTAGATAAAGCAGTCCCTGAAAATTCAGGATACATATCAATTTCCCCTGATTTTAAAGCTTCAAAAACAAATGCTGTTTTCCCAAGTCCTGGTTTCAATTCTACATCTAAATCAGTATCTTGCTCGATCAGCTGCTTATACATTTGAATTAAAATTTCTGGTTCAGCTCCCAGCTTTCCAGCAATCACAATATCTTTCTTTTGCGTATTCCATAGAAATGGTGCAGCTATAACAACTACAATGATACATATTGCCAATATAATTCGCTTAGGAGAGCGTCCAGTGCTTTCAAACATCCGAAGTACTCCGTCAAAGAATAAAGCTAACAATGCGGCTGGTACAGCCCCTAATACGATAAGAGCATGGTCATTTCGATCTATACCGAGTAAAATAAGTTTTCCAAGCCCTCCAGCTCCTATTAAAGCAGCTAACGTAGCTGTTCCGACAATCAATACCATTGCCGTACGAATTCCAGCCATTATAATTGGCAATGCAAGAGGAAGTTCTACTCTCCATAATCTTCTAAAGCTATTCATTCCCATCGCTCTTGCTGCTTCAATAAGCGATGCATCTAACTTACGGATTCCCGTATATGTATTTCGTAAAATTGGCAATAACGCATACACAACTAGCGCGATAATTGCTGGCACCTTTCCAATACCAACAAGCGGAATTAAAAGCCCTAGTAAAGCCAATGAGGGAATTGTTTGCATAACAGCGGATGTGCCTATAATAAACTCAGCAATTCGCTCTCTTCTCGTTAACAAAATACCGAGTGGAACTGCAATCATCACCGCAAAGAATAAAGAAATAAGTGAAATTTGTAAGTGCTCAATCAGCGCACTAAGTAATTCTAATTTTCGTTCTTGAAACGTTTGTAATAATGCAGACACGGTTTACCCCCTCTCCTTCATTTGTCCAGCCAAATATGCCACAATATGACGGCTCGTTAATGTCCCCACGTATTGCCCCTCTCTTTCAATCGGGATTGCCTCTTCTGCTTCCAAACGAATCAACGCCTCTTGTAGTGAAGCATGCAGAGATAGAGGTAAAACATCATTGTCTACTTTTCTATCACTCGCAAGTGGCAACACATTTTCAATGCTCTTCCCTTCATACCAAGGGCGAACACGATTTCCAATAAATTCTTCTACAAAATCATTTACTGGGTTATGTATGATTCCTTCCGGTGTATCTAATTGAACGATTTTTCCTTTTCTCATCACGCAAATACGATCACCAAGTGTTAACGCTTCTTGCATATCATGTGTCACGAACACGATTGTTTTTTGAATTTTTTTCTGTAATTCTACAATATCCTTTTGCAACTGTTCTCGGCTTAATGGATCTAGCGCGCTAAATGGTTCATCCATGAGAACGATTTTCGGGTTAGCAGCCAGTGCTCTTACCACTCCCACACGTTGCTTCTGTCCACCAGATAATTCATCAGGCATACGACTTCGATATACATCTGGATCTAATCCAACCATATCAAGTAACTCATCCACACGCTCTCGAACTTTTTCTTTACTCCATTTTCTCATTTCAGGTACAATCGCAATATTTTCAGCAATTGTCATATGTGGAAACAATGCAATTTGTTGCAGAACGTACCCGATATCCCAACGCAGTTCATGAATATTGTAATCTTGGATGTCTTTTCCATCGATAGAGATGGAACCTTCTGTCGTTTCAATTAAACGATTAATCATTTTCATCGTTGTTGTTTTTCCGCAACCACTCGGACCGATAAGGACAAAAAACTCTCCTTTTTTAATTTCTAAATGTAATGAATCTACTGCTTTTGTACCATCTTCATATGCTTTTGACACATGATTAAATCGAATCACAAATACAACTCCCTTATTATTGTTTCTTTCATTCTGATAGAATCTTTCCTTCTTTTCAAATGATACGCTTTTTATTCACGAAAAAAGAGCCCTTACTTGAGCTCTAATGATCGAATAATACTGTTTTAATAATTGCTGCATATTCACGTATATATGCTTTCTTCTCTGAACGCCTTGGCGTTGGTGCCGCGAGTGACTCCATCTGCATTCCTAAACGCTTAGCAATAATTTTTGTTCGATATAGATGATATGTATTACTCACAACTACCGCGTGCATTACATGATATAAATCCATGCTAAACTTTAGATTTTCATAAGTACTTGTCGAACGATCCTCAATGAAAATACGATTCTCTTCAATTCCATGTTTTATTAAATAATTTCGCATGCTATGTGCTTCAGGAATGTCCTCATCTTCACCTTGTCCTCCAGATACAATTACTTTTGTTTCCGGATGAGAATTTAAATACATTAAGGCTACATCCAGTCGATTTTGAAGAGATAAAGAAGGTTTATCCCCAAATAATTTTGCACCTAAAATTAATACATATGGAGCGTTATCACTTAACTTTTCACAGGCAACTTTTTTCATTCGATATGTCATATACATTATGCATAATGGTGGAAATAATAAGATAACAAGTAGTATCCATTTGTTCATATATAAGCTTACACTCCCTTTCTTTATATTATATAAAAAAAGAAAGGGAGACAGAAGTATTTTTTAGTGACTACGTTGTCCTGCGTTTTGAGCATTACGCCCTTTTTTAGAAGATGTTTGACACTGAGTTTGATTTCCTTTATGTTTCGCTGATCCTAACGCTTTCGTTTTTCCCATTTTGTTTCACATCCTCTTTTTATATGGTTCCTTTATAGATTTTGTATTTTCTCTCTCGTCATACAATGGATTTATTGGAAGTTTCTCCTTATTTCAAGAGTATTTTTTATTTTTGGGATATCAAGATAAAGTGAAACTTTAATCAGTGGGGTTTTCTTTCCCACACTGATTATTAGCCCTCACCAATCGGACTTTTACGGGCAGTTGATCTCCCACCTAACATCCTTATTTCTCTCTGCATCTTGAGGTGAGGATATTCCTTCCCGTTTATTCGGGATAAAAGGTTACATTTAGTGCATTCATTACATGCTTATAATTTAATATATATTAAATACAATAAGAATATTGTAATATGGTGAAAAGGAGATGATTTTATGTTGAAAATAGGACAAAACAAAGTACGTTTAATTTCAGGAATTAGCTTATTAATATTGGTTATGACTAATTCTTTTATAAAAAGTGATTCTTGGGTCATTTGTATAGATGTCATTTTAGTCTTGGTTAACTTATTTCTATTTATTATTTCTAGAGATATAACAAAAGCCGATTTACTTAGAAAAAAAGGTAAGTTAGATGAAATGAAATAATTTTGTGTTATTTTTAAGGATGAAAAGAGAAAGTAAATTTTTATTCAAAAGTTTTTATTTCTTTTAAGAATACATGAGATTCTGTAACTTCGATTCAAACTATGTATTATAATGAAATATGCGATAAAACCTATATCTAAAAAGGGGGCGATTCTATTATGTATAAACTCAAAACAACAGAAACCAACAATAGTGTAATCGAGTTTATTGAAAATGTTGACAGCCTAAAAAAACGAGAAGACGCATATCAGTTATTAGATATCTTTACTGAAACAACAGGTTATCCAGCAAAGATGTGGGGACCAAGCATAATTGGATTTGGTACATACCACTATAAATATGCATCTGGTCATGAAGGAGATGCACCATTAGTAGGCTTTTCCCCTCGTAAAGCCAAGATTAGTTTATATTTTGCGACGGGTGACCCTAAGCGAGAAGAATTATTAAAAGACTTTGGAAAACATACATCTGGAAAAGCGTGTATATACATTAATAAAGTAGCAGATATTGATCTTAATGTTCTAAAAGCATTAATTAAACAATCTGTCGGTTTTTTACAAGAAACGTATCCAGATCGTTAATATGTGTATAGCAATTAAACGAATGAAGCAACAGGTGTTTTGAATACAAGTCAAAAAAATACCACTTAAATAGAAAGTGGCA
This sequence comes from Bacillus sp. 105MF, assembly GCF_000374885.1. Classification (NCBI taxonomy): domain Bacteria; kingdom Bacillati; phylum Bacillota; class Bacilli; order Caryophanales; family Bacillaceae; genus Bacillus; species Bacillus sp. 105MF. Next base: position 68,240 of record NZ_KB895578.1, read on the forward strand.
AATTTAACTTATTAGGAATATCAGCTTTAAAATGCGGAGTATGTTGTATAGAAAAAGAATATCCTTCTTGAACAAACGATAGTTCATTCTTACTAAACTGACAAGGTACATCATTTTGTCTTAGATGATTCTGAACCTTTTGTATGAAGTGTAGACTTGGTGTTCCAAATGAAACATGTATCTTTGGAGGCAAAGCTTTCATTGCAATTGGAATCCAAGTTCTCCCCTTCCAACTTGCAACAATATGGGCTGTGCCACCAATCATAAAGTTTAAAATTCCACCATCTTCAAATGTTTTCATGCATAAATTAGATTTTAGCCATTCTCTAAATATAGGTACATTTTCAACTGGGCAACCTATTTCTCTCATATAAAGAATGTTTAAAGGTGTATGTGGAACTAAAACACCTTCATCAATATATTTATGTGCAATAATCTCCAGAAGATTTCCATCCCCATCGCGAAAATATAAATTTAATCGATTATCCTCTTCATCAATGTCATGACCGTCTTCCCATTTTACAATAAGCAAACCAGATTCCTGAATCCGTTTTGCTGCTTCATAAAATTTTGAAAATGGTACTTGAAAAGCAAAATGAGCAGGTGAAATTGGCTCATATGCTTCTTCAAAAGATAAAGTTACATGTGGCGCTAATCGAAAACTTATCTGTTTATCCGTTTTTAATAAAATTGGGATCCCGAGGCGTTCTCCATATACTTGTTCTACGCCTTGAATAGATACTGTCTGTAATCTCAGCTCTGAAAAATGTGTAATCATCCTTATTCACCACCTTAATTTCCATACATAAAATCAATTTTATTAAAAATTCTTCTATTTATATCACTATTCTTTGGACCTTATTGATTGAAATCGTTTTCACAAAGGTGCTAGAGGCAATGAATAATAGAACATTGCCCTCTAAAAAATTATCACTCAACCCTTAATTGCTTTTTCACTTCTTTATACACGCTCATATATGCTTTTAACTCTTTGAAAAGATCATGAATTAATGGTTTTGCATCTTCACTAAGTTCACCATCTTGTACGTATAAACCGTCTAGTACAACTTGTTTTGGAATCGCATTTGCATATACGCCTCGCGCGACAATCCGCATGCTATTAAGCGCGTTTACACCGCCTTTTCCGCCGCCTGCAACCGCCAATAAAGCAACTGGTTTATGGACAAATTCACTGCTACTTAAGAAATCTAATGCATTTTTGAGCGCACCACTCATCGCATTATGATATTCAGGTGTGCAAAGGACAACACCATCAGCTTCTTTCACTATTGTTTTTAATTTAGTTACCGCTTCTAGTTCACGTTGTGATTCTTCACCGTTATATAAAGGCAATTGTTCTGTTGCTAAATCATATAACTCTCCTTCAAATTGTTCTGCAATATATTTTGCAATGACACGTGTTCTACCAAATTTACGTGGTGTTCCGTTAATTACAACTAATTTCATGTTTATTTCTCCCCTTTGTTTTAAGTTCTACTTCTATACTATCAGAAAATTCTACACAAAAAACAGTAAAAAGAGGGAAAAGCTTTGAGAAAATAGTATGAGAAATACAAAAAGAACTCATACTTTCGTATGAGTTCCTGATATATCAATTAATCATTCTTTACAACAGCGTGTCCGCCGAACTGATTTCAAAGTGCTGAAACAACTGTAGCTTTGAAATAAAGTCGTACTGTTTATAAAAAAGATGTACCGTTTTAAAGAAAGTTATACCGTTTACAAAAAAGTTGCACCGTTGTATTCCTTTTCGATTAAAGAATTCTAAGTGAGTTTTAATCAAACTTTTTAAAAAAAAATAACTCCTTCACAAAATTATACCCATCCATTTTGATTAATCTTTTTTTCAAAACGGGTCGGTTTCTTCTATTGTAAAATCAACATTTGTAGAACGATTTTAATTGAACTTTATTCCAAACCAACAATTTGCTCATCGTATTGTTGTGGGTTTGAAATAAAGTTTGATAATTTTTAAAAAAAGTCTGATCGTTTATAATAAATTAGAACTAACAAAAAAAACTCTGTAAAAATCATTTTACAGAGTTTTTTGCTAATTATTTATTGTTTTACATAACGAATATGAATGTTATCGTCCATGTGATAAATTTGTAACGTTTTACCATCGTAGTTTTCTATTTTATAAGATACAAAGCTAGTTTGTACCTTCACTTCTTGCCCGTCTTTCTTTGCTTTATCGACTACTAACATTACCTGTTTTGCATTAACATCTACTTTATATGTTCCTGATAAAATGTTATCTTCACTTGGATAAGAACCATTCGCATAAGTAACAAATGTTTTGTCACCTTTTAGTACTAGCGTAGTTTTTACTCCGTTACCAAAATCAATACCCCAATTACCGATGATTTCAGTACCGTCTTTGAGGTTATTCTGCACGTTTTTATACTGCATATCTCTTTCTTCTTGTGTACCAATTGTAGTACCTTCAAATATACCAGTTTTAGCTTGGCTATCAGATGTCTTAGTCTGACTAACACTAGCTAAACTTGTTGAATCAGAACTACTAGAAGAACTACTTGAAGTCGAACCACCATTAACTTCTGTCTTTAATTTATCAAATACAGGTTTCCAATGTGATTTGGCTTCCCTTAGAGAATTGTTTGCCTTATCAACACTTGTTCTAATAGAATCACTATTAGAGTCTTTATCATTAATTACCTTTTCTATATGCCCAAAAGTTTCCCTTAAACTTGTAACAGCTTTTAGTACTTCTTTATGGTCGTTCTTGTACTTAGAAGGAGCATCTATATGTTCCAGTTTATCAAATACTTTATTTAAGTCTTTAAGAGCATCTATAACTTCTGCTTTTGACTTACTTCCTTTATCATAATCTTTTACAGAAGAATCATAGTAATCTAAACGTCTTACTAAATCTTTCTCAATGTCTATCATAAATTGTGGATAATCTTCTGCTAAAACTCGAACCATTTGAACATCTTTACTTTCTTCTTTCGAGTTAGTTGATTTTTCCTTTGTTTCAGATGATTTACTTTCTGACTTAGCTGAACTTGTTCCTTCTGTCTTAGTTTCCTTACTTTCTTGTTTACTAGATTCAGCATTTGTTTTTTCTTTGTCTCCAAATAAACTAGTTACACTACAAGCTGACATAGAAACTACTAATCCAGATGCTAGTAAAATTTCACCTGTACTTTTTTAAAATTCTTCATATGATTTTCCAATTCTCCCTCTCAAAACATAAAATAGATGCGCTTTAGCCCCTTTAAAACTAAAAAACATACCACTTCTATATTTATCCTAAAATACCTTTATATGTATAACATTTTACAAGTAATTACAGATATGGTCAAAATTCATTCTAAATTAACGATGTTCATAAAAAAGATGCGATGCTTTATTCCTTCAAGTAAAAGATTCTAAGTGAGTTTTGATTAAACTTTTTTATAAAAATCTCATACTTAGTTAAAAAGAGTAACTCCATTTTTTTTATTAAAAGTCAAGATATTTCTTAAAACCCTTAATAACATTATATCTTTATTTAATGTCAGACATTTAAGGGGTAAATTATAAAGGATAGATAGAGCAGAATAAATTATGCTCTATCTATCCTTTTTTTGTACTACAAATGACCCCATTTACTACAACAAGAAATTGTAATGTTGTTGTACTAAAGCACCCGTTACTTTAAGTGTATTTCTTCACAATCTTATTTTTAAAATTAGAAAAAGATTTTACTCTTTTTTAAAAATAAAGCCAGTAGTTAATCAACGAGGGTTCAATCTCAATATTTTCTTGATTTAATGATAATAGAAGATGGTCTCCGTTTTTCATTTATTAATTCTGGCATTTTTTCTAATCCTGTTGGAGTTGACTCTGGCTCAATAATTTTCTCAATTACAAGACCGTTGTCTATAAGAGTATTAATTAATGTTGAAATTGTTCTGTGATATTTAACAACACCATCTATCCACCAATGTTCCTCCCTTTTTCCTTCTTCTTGGTAATTATCTAATGCCCAATGCAATCTGTTTCCATTATTATCTTCAAACCAATTATTCATTTCCTTTCGAGCTGTTACTATTGGATGTTCTGTTGAAAAGATAAATTCACCATCATTTTTTAACAGACCTCTTATTTTCTTAATTAGATGTGAGTAATCTTCTATGTAATGTATAACTAAAGAACTTGTTATTAAGTCGAATTTTTGATTTGGCAAATTAAGTTCTTCTATTGGTACACACATATAATCTATTTTTTCGTTTTTGTTATACATTTCAGCTTGTTCAATCATATTTCTTGAGATGTCCACTCCTATAACTTTCGCGGCACCATTTTCTACACAGTACATAGAAAAATGACCAGTTCCACATCCCAAATCTAATACAGACTTATCTGTAAGATTAGCAATTATAGATTTAATTGCTGGCTGTTCAACAAAATCATTAAAGCTGAATCCAGTTTCACGTAATGACTTATACTTTTTAAAGAAAAACGGATTATCATAAATGTTTTGTTTCATTATATACCTCCTATAATACAATCTATATTTTTTATATTCTAGGGGGCATCCGAAAATTCCTATATTAACCAAAATACACTTAAACTAACCTGCCCCGTTAGTTTAATAAGAATAGGTGATACCTTTCCGTACATTACCTATTTAAATGATTCGAAGTAACTCGAAACCCATTTAGTGTTATTTTCTGCAATATATTCTTCTGCAAGAATTAGCCTTTGGGCAAGTTCTTTCTTAGATAATTTCATATATTTCTTTTGGAGATTATTTAGATTACGGTTTGGTTTTATTTTATGAAATTCAATATTCTCGGTGGTAATTGAACGGTTAAATGTATTATTTTTGCTATTCATTTTTTGCTTATGAGTTTTACTATGTTGCTTGTAATACTCATATAAATGTTCGTTTGAACGGATAGTGTTTGGATGAATTCCTTTCCCTTCGGGATCAATTTCTTTCGATTGTTCAGCAATTGTTGTATAAGTGATAGGATGGCCTTTTTTAATCAATTGATCAATTGATTGTTTACCTATTTGTACTGAACGATTGCTACGCCTTTGATGACTTTCTTTAAGCCAAACTGGTTCATTTTTTGAATTGAATGTCTGGCTCATACTTTTGTTCCTCCCTATACTTTTCAATGAGTTCTATTTCTTTCAATTCATTACGTGCGTGTTTTCGCATCGCTTTTGCTTTCTTAACTTCAACTGTTAAATTCATTGCACTATATCGTTTCTCCATATCTTTCGATAGCTCAATAACCTCTAATACTTCGTGTTTCTTTTCAGGTTGTGGGATTTTTGCTTGGCAACCTAAACACGCCATTTTAATTGGACAGACGTGATCTGTGACACACGTTCCGCCTATAACATTATTGAACACGCCAACCTTTTCTTTATACTCCTCAAGCTCTTTTTCAAGTTCTTCAGGATTTCGCAATACAGCTTCATCAATATCGATATAATCAGATGTAACATCGTGTAAATCACTTACTGATTGAGCCACTTGGCTTGGTGTAGGCTCAGAGTAATAACCAGTTACACCTACATCTCGTTGGTGTAATATCTTTGCTACAATGTCTATCGGTAACTTTTGTCGCTGAACAGCTTCGGTAGCAAAAGCGTGCCGTAAAAGGTGTGTTTTCACTACAACAGGTTTACCTTCTTGTGTTTCCATATGTTGACCGTGTAATAAAAAACGGAGAGATGACCAAACTCCAAATTCTCCTAATGCTTTATTGTGATACTGAAAAAAATATGGTTTAGGTTTAGGAAATAGATGTTTCCGAACTCCTCGATATTTCACACTTGGTATTTTATCAGTACCATAATGATTTCTTAACATAAGCCCGACCGATTGTATTATTTTTATTGTTTGTTCGCTGATATAAAAAGCTTCTAATTCGTCACGACCTTTCGGAATAGCGTAAAAAGAAAAACGCAATTTTTTATCAACTTTAACTGTACGGATACATTCCTTTGTATTACTAATTTGTAATAATTCATTTATTCTGGTGCCAGTAGTAGTACATATATCTAATGCCAATAAACCGAAGGTCGCTGCTGCATATATAGGTTCTACATCAAACAAAATACCTTCGGTTTTGTCTTTATGGAGAGAAACAAAGGTGCTTGATGTGAGTATTCCTTTATGTTTGGAGTTAAAGGGTTCAGGATTACTATTAGAATTATCTCTTCCATAGCCCCATAAAAAAAGAAGGTCTCGTTTATGTTTTAACTCATTATCATTCAAATTTTGAAACCACTGTCCAATAAGATTATTTTCAAATAGCTCTATAAACCATAGACCTTCGGCTTCCTCATCATCTTCCAACCGTTCTGCTTTAATAAACTCTACGAAGTAATGATTGTTTTCCTCTGAATAAACTCCTTTACGATTAAGTGCTGCTTTTAAAGTGGAAGCATTAAATTGTTCTTTATGACTTAATACAAACGAAGGCTTGTCCCACAGACGAAAATAAAAGCGTTCACCGACCCGTTCTGGTTCATCGTAATAGAAATCTAAGGGCAGAACTACATTTGGTGTTTTTGCTTGCTCACAGACTTTTAAATAGGTTTGCCGCAGTCGAGTTATTTGATTCCAACGAAAATGTCCTTCTGCTCGTATTTGAGGAAGAAAAGGCACGATAGCATCTGTTTCACTCTTACGAGTGTTTTGAGCTTGTTCTTTCGCTGCTTTAGTAAAAGAAAACTCTCTTGAATCGTAAGTTGGCATTGGAAATACAAATCGATGAAAGTATTCTTGTTGTTCATTAAGTATTTTGGTTAAAACCCATTTCTTTGTTGTGTAAGAGCAAGTTCTGTACCTAGTTAAAAATTCAGCCCTAGCAATATCTGAGTGTTGTTTTAAAATAGAACCTTTAAAGTATTGATACATATGTGTTTCAACATCATATTCTTCCCAATCAGTCAAATTAAAGTAAATAAACAAATCTCTCAACCGTGAGTTAATATGTTGAATCATAGTTACAATCGTTTCAACATTTAAATTTCTTTCTTTAAATACTAACAAAGCAAGGAATAAATGGTTGTTCCAAGGCTTGTCTACCATTTTATTAATATAGTATTTCAAATATCTTTCATCCATTTTGTCTAGTAAAAAAACGTCTCTTGCATCACAAAAATGCAATAGTTGTTCATCAACTTTACCCAATAGTTTCTCGTAAAAAGGTGATTGAGGTATACGGGTTGATATTGTCAGTGTAATCACTCCAATCCATCTAAAAAGTCTTGTAGATCAGGATCTAATTCAACAGTTTTGATGCTTTCCACAGCTGTTAGAGTAGGCTTTTTCTTTCGGCGGTGTTTTTTTTGCTCCATATACTCTTTTTCTGACTCTGCCATATTTTCCAACATTTGATCGTGAGCTTCACGATTCTTTTCTTCATCAAAATAATGTTCGTAAACTTTTATGGTATCTGCATTTTTCCACTTTATGTACTTAATAAGTTCATTTGTCCTTTGTTTAATTTCAGCTTCTGTTTTGGAAGTGTTATATATCTCTCGTAACCTAGTGGTAACAAACCAGTGTCGTGTTTTATGCGGATTTAACTTAATCTTGCATTCTTCTATAGCCCTGCTCCAGTGGTAATACCAAGCTTCATATGAAAAGGGTGTTCCAAGTTCCGTAAGGAATATAGGAGTATCATCTGGCAATGTATCAAAGGCTCGTTGTAACTCGTCATACTTCACACGCTCTTTATTGATGTATCGCATCAACAACTTTACAGTATTTTTGCTAAATCGAATAAATTTCACTCTTTTGCCGTGACTTCCTTTATTAAACGCACTGGCTTCTTGAAAACTTTTACGTGAGCGATAATCGCCAATAGTTAATTCTATAACCTCTGATGCTCTTGCTCCTGTTTCAAAAAGCATACGAGCTATAACCAATTCCCTCAGTGACCAGTTCACCTTTTTCCCTGCTTGATAGACCTGAGAAGGAAGGTAAGGATCATCAATAATTTCAGGCTGCCACTCTTCATTAATTAGCTTAAAATATGAATCCGTTAGCCTTCTATGTGGTATAGCATCTTCCGTTCCAGCTTCAGATGGCATACGAGGTTTATCCTTTCTTACACCTTCGGTTTGACTTTTATATTCATCTAAAATCGCATAAGAATCGATTAAAGGATTTGAATAATTATACTGCTTTAATCGAATAAGAGATTTATAGAATGATTTCAACGCCGATAGAAAACGGTTTACCGTATTAGGGCTTTTGCTTGTACGATTAACAAATCGAAAGGTGTCTTTTTCACGAACTTTACACCCCATTTCATTCATTAAATAATCTTCAACAGCTGTTCGTATTGTTTCAGGAGGTTCATTCCACTGAATTCGTTTACCCTGGAAGTTACTTGAATCGTCTAGCCACCTAAAGAAAGGAAGCAGACAATTCAAATACGAAAGGGCAAAGCTTTTGTCTATTCTCCCTATACAATCGTGGTAATGTTCTATCAAAGGAAGAAATGGCTCATTTTTACCGTTAAAAACCAATAATTCATAGCGACTTTCAATCCCTTCGGGGCAATAGTGATACTGATATTTTGTCATAAAATCACCTACTTACTTTATTACATATTGTTAATTACCTATTCTTCAAGCCAATTATAAAAAGGAACCCTTCGCTTATAAGGTTCATTATTTGAATTTGTTACATTACTGATGTCCTGCTGTGATAAATCATATAATCTTTTACTTTGTGTTTTTGGTAACTTTACAGGAACAGAAGTGGGACTCCAGTTCTCACGAACTGCTTTTTTAATAAATCCGTCAGGATTTTTAACTTTTGTTGTCGATTGCTGCATTATAAGGAGTATCTCCAACGTTCGTTTAATTCCTATAATAGAAAGAACAGATAAAATATCATTGTTAGGAGAAGTAAGGGTAACAGCTTCATATGCCAATTTAACTAACTCTGTTTCTTCGACATCAGATTTCACTTCTGGTTGTTCAATTGTTCCGGCGGGATCAACAACTTTTTTTAAATTTAATAAGTCACTTTCAGGAATTTTCCATCCTTCTTTGTCGCTATTTCTAAATGAATTAGGTAGTTTACCAGAACGAAGCCACCGTTTTATTGTTTCCTCGTGCTTTCCTAGGATTTCAGCTACCTCTTTTACTGAATATATTTTTGTCATTACAACACCCCTCATAAGAATGTATGTTCCTATTATAGTACAACACAATTGTTGCTGTGAATAATTAACTTTATTACATAGTTGTGGTAGTAAATGAGGTCATTTAGAGGTCTAATAAACAAAAAAAGTACACCACTATATATAAGTGATGTACTTAATTTTTATTTAATGTCTGACATTAAAGACAAACACTTACTCTGTATATAAAGAGTTACAATCACTTGTCTTTAATTTTACAGAGTAGATCAATCTTTTTTTCAAAATGGAGTTTTTGTTGTTGCTGTTAAATAAAGGTTTGTGACTTCATTTTTATCAAACTTTATTCCAAAGCAACAACAACAACTATAGTCGCTTCTGAACTACTAGTAACTTCAGCTAATTCCGTAATTGATTTATGTACAGCATCTTGCGGATGTTTAATAGTATGTTCAGCAATACTTCGAAGCTTCGGTGATAAACCATTTAATGAAGCCCGAATCTTTCCTATTCCACTTTTTGTACCAGACATGATGTATCTTCCCCTTCCATAGTAGCTCTATCGTACCTAATTATCGAAAGAAGAAAAATCTTTATTGGATATTGTTATGTATTTTATATGCTTTTGTATATTTTGCAGTGACGTCTTTATACCGTAATAATCCTGTTCTTATATTGACTTCTACCTCTTCATCAATATATGTAGTACGGCATGTTATCGTTTCATTTTACATGCGACTAGGCAAAATTTTAAACTTATATAATACTCCGTAACGTTTTGGAATCGTAACATAGAATTGGTTATTTGAACTTGTAATCTGAATCGCTTCATTGTTTTCTGTTATGTATTCTCCTACACATTCGGATAGATTTAAACAATTTTGTTCATACGAGCGTATAGCTACTGGCACCTCAACATCTTCCTATACAACACCATTTTTCACAGCATACAAAGCCGCTTGCGTCCGATCATCTACTTCTAATTTAGCAAGTACATTTGAAACATGTGTTTTAACTGTCTGTTCTGTAATATGAAGCTCTGCTGCAATTTCTTTATTACTTCTTCCTTTCACAATTTCACGCAATACTTCTTTTTCCCTTTTTGTCAGCATAGAAAAACTATCTTTTTTTTCCTCTTTCACTGCCGGTCGTCCTAACAAAGCAGGCGTTACTTTCGGATGGAAATTTGCATTGCCTTGATGTACAGCAATAATAGAAGCAACAAGTTGATCTGGCTGTACTTCTTTTAGTTGATAACCATCCGCACCAGCTTCCATCGCTGGAAGAACGTAATCTTGCTCTGAAAAACTGCTTAACATAAGGATTTTAATTGTCGCATCATATTGCTTCAATCTTTTTGTCGCTTCAATTCCATCCATTTTCGGCATTGATAAATCCATTAATACTACATCTGGCCTTTCTTTTCGAACAAACGCTAACGCCTCTTCCCCATTCTCTGCTTCTCCTATAATTTCAAATTCCTCTTTCGTTTTTAAGAAGAATACAAGTCCCCTTCGCACAATATGATGATCCTCTACAAGTAATAATTTAATTTTCAATGTGTTTCTCCCTTTCAAACCGGTAATTGAATCTCAATCTTTGTCCCCTGTCCCGGTTTCGTTCTTATTCGAAATGTTCCTTTCATCAATTCAATTCGTTCTTTCATACTTTTTAAACCAAGTGCTGAATCTCTCACTGTTTCTCTAATAAACCCAATGCCGTCATCTTCAATTTGAAAGTTCAACTTATTATTTTCTATTTTCAAGCTAACAGATACTCTCTCACATGAAGCATGTTTTTTACAATTATGTAAGGCTTCCTGACTCACACGCCACAGTACTTCTTCTATTTCATCACCAATTGAAATAACTCCATCAATTCGAATTGCTACTTGAATACCTAATAGCTTTCCGTAATTCTGTACTGCTTCTGCAAGCCCTTTTTCTAATCCTTCTGGCCGTAATTGCCAAATTAATAATGTCATCTCTTGCAGCGCTACTTGCGATAATTCCCCTATGTAACGGAGCATCTCTTGTAATTCTTTGTCCTTTGCCATATCAAGAGTCCCTCTAGCAGTTAACATAATAGAAAATAGCAATTGTTTCACCGAATCGTGTAAATCACGTGCGAGTCGATTTCTCTCCGCTACAATTACATATTTGCGCTCTTTCTCAACTAGCCTAATTCGTTGTATCGTTGTTCCAATTTGGAATGCAATCGCCTCTAATAACGCTAGTTCTTCTTCTGAAAAATGTGTTTTATGAGGTGAAGCAACATTTAATAAACCGAACTTCTCGCTGCCAGCACGAAGAGGAATCGTCGCATGGTGTGTAATCTCTTCGGTCTCTCCCCAATTATATTCAATAGCATCTTCAATTCGTTTACACTCAATGATATTTGTTGCCTTTTCTAAACGTCCATTTACGAATCGATTCACGCACCAACAATCTCCTTCACACATCGGCTTCTTTTCCCGCCATGTGAGTGCTGGTGGCAAATTCCTATCAACAAGCATACGATGCGTTCCTTTTTCATCAATAAAAAAAATCCAACCTGTTTGTAAATTCATAACTTGCAATAATGTATGTAATACTTTTTCCAACATTTCCTGTAAATCAGTTGCCTCATTTAACAACTCTGCAATTTCTTTTAACGCCTCTAACCGGCGCATTTGCTTTTCATCATAATTCATGTTCATCACCAACTACCATTATAACATTAAGAAATTTCTAAATACTATAAATTAAAAAAGAAGCTGAATGTATCAGCTTCTTCACTCTATATCAATAACTTTTCGATTTGTTGTATTTGTTTACTAATCTTGCAGTTCCGAACGACCAAGAGCCGTCTAAGTATTGTTCCATTCCTTTTATCCCGCATTTTTGTTTCTCTTCACTGCACTTCGGCATGTAAACAAGACTTAAAGTGTCCAATTGCAAACTCATGTCCTTGTTCATTAAAAGAAGCCACTGCTTTTTCATGTACAACGATGTGAAATCCTTTATTATAAGCATCCACTGCTGTATGTAGAACACAAATATCCGTACATACACCAACAAGGTGGACTTCTTGTATTCCTCTTTCTCTTAGTTTCATTTCTAAGTCCGTTCCAGCAAAAGCACTATAACGTGTTTTGTCCATATAGTATACATTCTCATTGTCTTGATATTTTTCATACACCTTTTGTAACTCTCCGTATAAATCTCTTCCTTTTGTTCCCGCTATATTATGTGGTGGAAATAATTGTGTCTCAGGATGATAGGAATCATTCTTTTCATGTTTATCAATGGCAAACACAACATAATCTCCGTTTTCAATATACTGCTTCGTAATCGCTACAAGATGCTGTTCAATATCTTGTCCCGGCTTTCCACACGTTAAAGCACCATCTTCTGCTACAAAATCATATGTATAATCAATATTTATAAGAGCACGTTTCATCACTCATTCTCCTCCCTACTCGTTTCACGCTAAACAATAGAAAACGTGTTTTTACGACGCAATATATTTTATTCGACATTTTCAAACAAATCCCTACGAAACATTTATATTTAAAGTATAGGTATATATATTATCACTTTCATTTTATTTGGATATATTGATTGCAATACATCGGTAATTTCAAAATCTGGTCCTTCTCTTCTTTCATAATTCGAGTTTGGTAGCCATGTACCATAAATATACCTTCTCGTATTTTGAACTAAATCAGTCGAACCATTTACTTTGAATTCAGCATATTTACCTTCTGGAATTTCAAAATTAACAAACCCATCGTCTAATTCTGCAGCACTCCCCTGTACTTCTTCTCCAATAATGAACGAAAAATTACCATCATCATGAAAATTACATGCGATACCATATGACATATTAGGTGCAATTTTCTCAAGAATCCTCAAATAATATTCATTACTTCCAAAGTCAAAATAAAATTTTGGAATTTCCTCAAAGTATTTTTCATTGTTTAGATTAGTTTTATATTCAAAACCGATAATATCCCTTTTGCTTAGTTGTACAATATTAGGTTTATTCATAATCAAGTCTCCCTTCATCTCCTTTTTATAGTCAAAAAAATTCATTTTAGCTTGTAAATGTAAAGCGATTTCTGACTTTCGATATTTAGCAGGAGTCATTCCAAAATAATTTACAAATGCCCGTGTAAATGCCTCTTGTGAGTTATATTGAAAATCAATCGCAATTTCTAATATATTCTTTCTTGTTTCCCTTAATGAAATGGCAGCTTCAGATAGCCTTCTATTTCTTATATATTCTTGTACAGAAAAACCTGTAATCGCTTGAAACAGCCTTTGAAAATGAAACGGAGAAAAACAAGATTGCGAAGAAACTTCAACAACATTAAGTCTGTCCTGTAGATTGCTTTCAATAAATTCAATAGAGTTTTGGATTTTTTCGAAATAATCCATCTTCACTCCCCCCTCTTTTAATCTATTTTATATTTTCATCAAAATATTTTTTGATAATTTGTGCTAATTCTTATTGTAACTTATTCAAATTCTTCTTAATGTGTATTTATAAAAAGATAAATTGAAACTTTAATCAGTGGGGGATTCTCCATCCTCCATTAATTATTTCCCCTCACCAATCGGGCTTTTATGGGCAGTTACTCTCCCGCCTAATTTCTTTATTTTCACCGAATTTTGAGGTGGGAGTCTTACTGCCCGCAAATGGTAGAATCGGAATAAAAACCAAAAAGGTACATCACTCTTTATCGTGATGTACCTTTCCCTCTCTAACATAACAGAGTATTACCTTTTTAATGTGCAGGTTTATTTTCAAATTTAGCCTGTACAAAGTTAATAACTTTTCCCGCTGGATCATTATTTTCAAATTGAACTGCAGTTATTGTATGATACCCTTTCTCTAACGTTTTTTGTTTTAATTCTACTGTTGTCTGCGTCATGCTAGTAACATGATGTTTATCTTCAAATATATTATCTACGAATACGAATGTTTCTTTATCATTTTGAAAATCGGCAAGTTCTAATTCAACTTGCTGAATTAGAGTATCCTTCTTTACAAATACAGTTGGTATCTTCCCATCTTCAGAAGTACCATCTGGCGTGATTACTTTTACTTTCCCTTCACCAATTGGCATTGTTCCCTCTGGAAAAGGAGTCACACTCTCATCACTTGCATTTACAACTTGTTCTTCTTTTACTGGCTGAGTTTCTTCTTTTCCATTCGGGACACCACACCCCACCAGTAACAAAGCAGACAATCCAGTGATTATGAATTTCTTCAAAATTCATCCCCCCTGTAAATTTATTCTTTATTTATTATACAGAAATAATTATCTGTTCTAAGTTCAGTTTTTTAAACTTCCGTGAACAAACATTCTGTTCATCATTACTGTACCATACTTTCTTTTTTAACATCATTAATTTTTTCAAGAAATAATTAGAAATTCCTTCTTACTCTCCATTCTAGCCCATTATCACTAAAAAATATTCTCCTCTAGAAAAATTAGAAAAAGACATTGATACATCCAATGTCTTTTTCTAATTTTTTACATAACATCCTACAAAATAAACTTTGTAATATCTTTTACTTCTTTTCGAGCAAGTTTCTTCGGTTTATCTTTTGGATACCCTAGCGAAATTACCATATTAATTTGTTTCTCAGGATCAATCTGTAAATATTGTCGCAGTTCATTTTGAGCTAATAACACCGGCCCTGTCATCGGGCAGGTCCCAAGACCTCTTGCATATGCTGCTAACATTAAATTTTGCGCAGCTAAACAACTACTCTTAATCCCCTCTTCTTCCCATACTGAATCTGGAACGAAGTCAATTGGATCAAATATCTTTTCACGAAACTTTGACTCATATGGTGTAGCTAAACATACGATTAAAGCCGGTGCATCAGAAAAAGCAGTTGCATATGGTCCAAACGAACGCGTAAGTAATTTGCCTGCTTTTTCTTCTCCTTTTTCCGTTGCTTTTTCAGCCAATTTATGTAAAGCATCCCATGTCATTTTCTCAATTTCTTTAATTTTATTCCGATTCATAATAACAATAAATTCCCACGTTTGTGAGTTCGTATCGCTTGGAGCATAACGAGCACAATCAATAATTTCCTCTATGTCACCAATAGATACTTCTTGTTCTGTAAACTTCCGAACACTGCGTCGTCCGTGAATTACTTCTTTAAATGCTTCATAATTCATATACATAAAATCCCCTTTTATAGCGTTTTCAAAAATTGTCCTATGCTTAATTATATCACGAAAAAAAGCTGGAGGAATACCAGCTTCATTTTCCTTGCGCATTCAATTTATTACTTTAAAGGTAGCGATGCTTTCTTCATAAGCTTCTTGTAACTTCCTTGTAACAGGTCCCCGTTCACCATTACCAAATGATTCGTCTCCAATTTGAATGACAGGGAGTATTTCAAGGGGTGTTGCTGTAAAGAAGCATTCATCTGCCTCGTATACTTCTTGTAATGAAAACCCTCGCTCTTCTACTTCAATATGTAGAGCTGTTGCTAATGAAATGACATGATGACGAGTAATTCCATGTAAAATAAGTTGATCCGCTGGGTGCGTAATCACTTTATTATTTTTTATAATAAAGAAATTCGAATGGCATCCTTCTGTTACAATTCCATCTCGAACTAATATCGCTTCTTGATACCCTTCTTCATTAATTTTATTCTTAATCATAATA
The DNA here is from genome assembly GCF_000374885.1 of Bacillus sp. 105MF. Lineage (NCBI taxonomy): Bacteria > Bacillati > Bacillota > Bacilli > Caryophanales > Bacillaceae > Bacillus > Bacillus sp. 105MF. Next base: position 84,078 of record NZ_KB895578.1, read on the forward strand.
TTAGGAAGAAGATTTAAAGATTTGATATGGCAAAACTTCCAGCGAATATCCTCTTCCACTGTTACTTTTATTCCCTTTTCCATTAGAGATAGCGGTCTCGGGAATGAAACAATGTTTGCAAAACAAGTTGGCTCTAGATTTGATTCATATACATGATTTCGTGGCTGCATGCCTCTTGAAATTTGAATATACACATTCCCATCTTCTTGAAATTGATTTTTCTCAATTAATTGCTGAAGTTGTTCAATTAATTCTTCTTTTGTAAAAGGTGGAACAAGATGAATTTCCTTCATAGATTTAAAGAATCTTTCTAAGTGTAAATCTAGTAGGTGAGGTTTCCCATTATATAAACGAAACACTTCATATATACCATCACCAAATTGTAAACCTCGCTCTTCTAATGCAACCATTGGCTGTTCTTCCTTCATATTCACAATTCTTCCATTAAACAAAATCCAATCTTTATGAACACCTGTTGTCATATTACCACTCCTTTCCTAATAATTATTTTCATTTTACAACTTATTTGCACTTAATAGTGATGATTTTTCAGTTATTTAAGAATATAAAAACACATCACAATTTAATAGTGATGTGTTTTTATAGGTTATTTACTTATTTCAGAAAGTATTTTTCAATATCATCCAACATAAGATTTGCCGCTTTAATGCCGCCTGCTGTATTCCAAATAACTTCATCTACTTCGAATACTTTATTATTTTTGGAAGCTTGTAGCTGTTTAAAGAGTGGGTCTTCTGTCCATTCTTTCGCTATCGTATTTCCTTCATTATTTTTATTAGCATCTTTATCAGATGTGAAATAGAATAAATAGTCTCCATCCATATTTGGAATTTGCTCTTTTGTAACACCTTTTATCGCAAAATCATCCTTATCTTGAAGTGGTGGCCTCTTAAATCCGATATCTTGCAAAACAATACCAGAGAATGAATTCTTTTGATAAATACGAACATCACCTGGAACGAAACGAATGATAGAAACTTTAGATACTATTTTATCTCCTAGTTTCTCTTTTATCGCTTCAATACGCTTCTTATAATCATCCAGCGCTTTTTGACCTTCTTTTTCTTTATTTACGGCTTTTGTGTATAACGTAAAGTTTTCTTTCCAATCCCCGCGTAGTGTTTCAGCATAAACAGTAGGTGCAATCTCTTTTAATTGTTCATATACTTTTTCATGACGCATCTTATTCCCAATAATTAAATCAGGCTTTAATTCCATAATCGCCTCTAAATTAACGTCACGCTCAGTTCCTACAACTTTTGTATCTTTCAATTCTTTTGCTAAATGCGGATACCATTCTTCACCAGCTCTTGGTTTTGTAGAACCAACCGGTGTAACTCCTACCGCTAAAAGTGCCTCGGCACCTTCATTTGTTAGGACAACAACTCTTTTAGGTATTCCTTTAATCGTTGTTTCCCCCATCGCATGCTTAATTACATACGATTCTTTTCCTTCTGCTGCTGTATTCGTTTCTTTCTTCTCTTCTTTTCCACATCCTGCAATCATAACCGTTAACATTACAATGCAGAGAATAAAGATATTTTTAGTTCGGGTCATATGTCCTCCTAGATGAAATTGATTATCATTAACATTTTAAAGATTAATGTATTGACTAAAAGTTGTCAATATATTTTTAAAATTTTTCTAAAATATGTTCTCTCAACTATTCCAACATGTATACAATTTCATCCTACCGATAAACATGGAAAATGAACAGGCATACAAAAGTAATTGTCACTTCAATCAATGCATAACACATGTTTTGACTTGCCCTTTTCGACACGAATTGCATAGCTATTACAATGATAAGTCCAATTAGCATGTTTATAATTTTAATATATTATTTCCTCACAAAAAGCCCTCCCTCTAAGTTCTTCTGTTTGCAAGACATTCAAGGCAGGGTGTCATTCAATTCCATTATTAATCTTTTATATTTTAATATTGATCATATTTGATATAAGATGGATCATTATATATCCACTGATTTCCTCCTAGGTTTAGCCAACTGTTTTGGTTTGCGTATACTAAATAGGATTCTGGAGAATTTAACTGACGAATCACTGAAGACGATGTTGATGGACCGCTTCTTAAATTCACATTCGTCCCTCGAATATTCGCCACTCCAATCGGACTTCCATCACTATTTCCGTATTTCACATAATCAATATACGATGGATCATTATATATCCATTGGCCTGCCCCTAAATCTAGCCAACCGTTACTTTCCTGATAAACTACATACGATTCTGGAGAATTTAACTGACGAATCACTGAGGATGATGTTGATGGGCCGCTTCTTAAATTCACGTTCTTTCCTCGAATATATGCTACACCTTTTGTTTGAGGAGCTGGACTTGGCGGTTCTGGATTTGGTGGGTTTGGATTTGCCGTTAATCCTAAGATTACAGCAATTCCTCTTGCATATGCTTGGCATAAATCTTCTATAAACTGCGGATTTTTTAATAAATTTGCATCAAATGTTGTATCAATAAAAGCTGTTTCTGTTAATAAAGCATCCATAGCTGTTTCCCTTAGTACTGCATAATTTGCATTTTTTGCACCACGATCACGCAAACCGTATTTCGTTAAAACAGGATTAACTGCCACATGCATCTTTTGTTGCTTGGCTGCTGCAGAACTGCTATCTGATAGTCCATTATAAATATAACTTTCAAAACCTGTTCCACCGCCACTATTAATATGAAATGAGATGAAAAAATCTGCTCCGAAAGAATTAGCAATATTTGCACGTTCTGATAATGAGATAAAGACATCACTATCGCGCGTCATCTTAATATTAATTGCATAATTTGCAAGTAAAATATCTCGAACACGCTTAGCAATTTGAAGTGTTAGATTTTTTTCAACCAAACCGTTTCCAACAGCACCGGAATCGTATCCGCCATGACCTGCATCTATAACTAGCTTCATATACCATTTCCTTTCTATATTTAATAGAGCTTATATTTATGCTCGTCCTATTTTATGTACAACATAAAAATTTGGTTACAAAACAAACAAAAAAACCACCTTATGTAAGGCGATTTCCATCATCTCGATTGAGCCAATTTAAAATAAATATGTACGACTGATAATGAACATGCCGTATACAAAACAAACAAAATAGAATAGCCATTCCACTGCCACTATATATTAAGCCAAACTTCAAAAAAATGTTCAACATTGGTGGAAAATGGATTGCATTTTGTAATACATACAAAGTAAAAAACAGAATAAAAAATACCGGAATGTATTGCCATTCATACGGTTTACGCTTTTTACGCATCATTTTCCGGATGAAAATTTGGCATAGTTCTGCTCCTATAAAACAACTCCCTATTAGTAAAAAACCAGACGTCATCGTCATACATCCACCTGCCTTATATTCATTTCTTTCCTTAGTTAACTTCTTTCCTTTTAGAAGCGTTTTATGTACATTTCACCGTTCCATATAAAGCCGAGTCCCTCTATAAAAGATTTAGCTTGTTTAGTTAGATCCCCTTGTAACACCTTGATATCTTTCATATCTCTACTCTTCATCATTTCTTCAAATGTAAAATAAGTGTTCGTTCCATATCCGTAACCTTGATAATCAAAATGAATTATTAAATTAGATAATATAGCACGCTCACCTTGAACGGTATAATCAATTACACCAATATATGTATCATCAATTTTTATACAATATTGAACTTCCTTTATATTCAAACCATTAGAAACAAACATTTCTTCAACAACTTTTTTTGTTTCTGTATTCACTTTTTCAAACGTAATCATATTTTGTCCATCCTTTTATTATTATTGTATCAACTACAATACGTATTTATGAAAAAAACCTTAAGATCGTATGCAATCTTAAGGTTTTCTTATTTATCCCACTATTGGTGGGATAATAATCAGTGGCGGATGCCAGTTTCACTTTATACTAAGCTATACGCACGCTTTGTTTCTTCATGAAACTCATTTGTATCATATTTATGCTCAACATAAATTTGGTGCCATACCATAAATGCAAGTACTGTCCAAATTTTACGGCTATAATCGCCTTTATCTGCACAATGTGCTTCCAGTAAGTTTAATACATACTGTTTGTCGATTAAATGCTCTGTTTTGCTTTCTTTAATAATATTAACAGCCCAGTTATGCATTTCATCTTTTAACCAATGACGAATTGGTACAGGGAATCCAAGCTTTTTACGATCTAACACGTGATCCGGAACGATTCCGCGCACTGCTTCACGTAAAATTGCTTTTGTTGTTCCATTTGCGATTTTTAATTCTGTTGGAATTTTAGACGCAACGTCAAACACTTCTTTATCTAAGAATGGCACACGAAGTTCTAATGAATTTGCCATCGTCATTTTATCAGCTTTTAATAAAATGTCGCCGCGTAGCCATGTGAACATATCGATGTATTGCATTTTGCTTACATCATCATAATCTTTAATTTCATTATACAATGGCTTCGTGATATCCATATAGTTAACACTTTCATTATAATACTTCATTAACTCAGCTTTTTCTTCTTCACGGAAGATTTTCGCATTACCATAGTAGCGTTCTTCAATTGGTGTACATCCACGTTCTAAGAAGCTTTTCCCTTTAAATCCTTCTTTTAATGCTCCACTTAATGCTTTTAAGACACTTTTTCCTGGAGTAGGAATATAAGAGAACATTTTTAACGAGTTTGGTTCACGATAAATATTATATCCGCCAAATAGCTCGTCCGCACCTTCACCAGAAAGAACTACTGTTACATGCTTACGCGCTTCTTTTGCTACAAAGTACAACGGTACAGCAGCTGGATCAGCTAAAGGATCATCCATATGCCAAATAATTTTTGGGAATTCGTTCATGAATTCTTTCGCTGTAATGAAGACACTATGGTTTGTAACGCCTAACTTTTCTGCCGTTTCTTTTGCTACATCAACTTCACTAAAGCCGCGGCGTTCGAAACCAACAGAGAATGTTAGAAGATTTGGATTCATTTCTCTTGCGATAGACGCAATGATAGATGAATCGATACCACCAGATAAGAATGAACCTACTGGTACATCACTACGCATATGAACTTTTACAGAATCATACAATACGTCGCGAATCGCTTGAATGTGCTCCTCTTTTGTCGCACTTGAAGCATTGAAATATGGTTTCCAGTAGCGATGAATTTCCATCTCTTTACCGATTTCTTTTACGAAATAATGACCAGGTTCGATTTTATTAATATCAACAGTTAATGTTTCTGGTTCTGGTCCATATTGATACGTAAAGTAATGTTGCAGAGAAGTTGGATTTACCCCTTTATCTTGCATAACATGCATGATACTTTTCTTTTCAGATGCAAAGAATGTTGTATCACCTTGCTGCGCGATATATAGCGGCTTAATACCGAAGTGGTCACGTGCACCGAAAAGTTTCTTTTCTTCACGATCCCAAATCATAAATGCAAACATACCACGTAGGTAATCTACACATTTCTCTTTCATGTGTGCATACAATGCGATAATAACTTCTGTATCAGATTGCGTTGCAAATGTTGCACCTTTTTCAAGTAGCATTTCACGTAATTCTACATAGTTGTAAATTTCACCATTAAAAATAATTACATATCGATCATTTTCATAAGTTAGCGGCTGATGTCCTGCCTCTAAGTCAATGATACTTAAACGGCGGAAGCCAAATTGTACATGTTCATCACGAAAATATCCCTCGTCATCTGGACCACGGTGGAAAATAATCGTATTCATATTTTCAAATTGATGTTTTTCTGTTTCTGAAAACTCTCTAGGGTTTTCACATAAACATCCTACAAAACCACACATACTTCTTACCCTCTTTCAGTTTTCATTCTGTTTCTATACTACTATATCAACCCTATTTATACTAGCATAATCAACTCGATATGGCGATAAAAACTATAAAAAAATCACTCCATTTCACATTTTACCCAATTTTTTTGTGCAAACATGAAAAATAGGCACTCACATTTGCACACATTTGTCATATGATATTGCAAATTGATTTCTAGGAGGCAAAAACATGAGTGATGAAAAAAAAGAATCTTCGTCTCGTCCACCAATTCGTAGTTACTTAAAACAAATTGATGATTTTTTTGAACAAACGCCATTACGTGATGTAATTGCGGATATGAATCACTTTTTTCAAAAAGGAAACCGCTTATTAACATTCCCTGTCGACCTATATGAAACTGGAGAAGAACTGGTCATAAAAGCAGAACTCCCGGGCGTTCAAAAGGAACAAATCCAAATAGAAATTCAAAGTGAATACTTAAAAATCTCTGTTACTGAAGAAATCATGGAAGAAACAAAAGATGAAGTTTCACATAATTACTATCGCCGTGAGCGATCCATGTCAGGTGCTTCTCGCATGATTAAGCTTCCATATCTAATTAAGAAAAAAAGTGCAAAAGCTTCCTATCAAAATGGTATTTTAGAAATCCGCGCTCAAAAACTTCCACAACAGCACGATATTTTATCCATAGATTAACCATTATATATATATTTTCCATATCCAAAAAGAAGGATGCCCAGCATCCTTCTTTTATTTCAAGAGTCGCTCCATATCACGTAAAATGTCTTCGTACGGTGTCTTACTAATTCCACTGTATTGCTTCATTACTTTTCCTTCTTGATCAACTAAGAAGAACGATGTTCCATGGATGACTTGACCATTTTCCGGTTTATCTACTAACGTTTGGAAATTATCCTTTGCAAATTTTTTCACATCTTCTAATGAGTACCCTGTTAGCAAATTCCAATTTTTCGTATCATCTGTGAACTTTTGTATAAATGCTTTCAAATTCTCTGGTTTATCCACTTCAGGATCTACACTAAACGAAACGAATTGAACATCTAATTTTTTCTCTTTCGCCATCTTTTGTAGCTTTGCCATATTAGCAGTCATTGGTGGACAAACCGTTTGACAATTGGTAAACATAAAGTCAGCCACCCATACTTTCCCTTTTAAATCTTTTGTTCCAAACTTTTTACCATCTTGATTTATGTATTGAAAAGTTTCTAAATCCCAATTTAATGGTTTACGGAGTTTTGATCCTGAGCCGCATCCTGCAAGTATAAAGAAGCAAAAAACAACTATGAGACCAATCAGCTTTTGATAACGCTTCATTTTCAAACCTCTCTTCTCTTTTCTAAATTTATGTATGACATGTTTATCATAACAAAAGTAAACACTATGAGAAAATTGTTTATCCAATTTGTTCACGAAATCGTACGAATTTAGGTATGTTACTTCCTATTTTCGAGCGAATTACTAGACAACTGTTTCATTGTTTACTAAAATTATCTCCTTCCCGTCTCTTTACACAATAATTTTCAATAAGTCACTCGCTTTGTAAAGATATCCACACTATTTTTTACAATTTTTTAATCGTTAATCAATTTCCCTCACTTTTTTCCTTTACAACATTTCGATACAATACAACTACAAAGATTTTAAATGAGGTGATGTTCATGGCAAAGCGCTATGAAAATATGGATAATGTTAGTACAAAAAAACCACTTCGTTCTTTTTTACGTTGGCGTAAAGAACGAAAACAAAACAAAAAAGATTTTTCTTATCTAGTAGAACAATCACCTGTAAAGAGTAGCCAGTTTTTACGAACGAACACTGAAAAAACAACAATTACATGGATAGGTCACTCAACATTCCTTATACAAACAAACGGGCTCAACATTTTAACAGATCCAGTATGGTCAAAGAAAATAAAGCTTGTACCGAGGCTAACGAATCCCGGCCTTACATTACAGGAATTACCTAAGATTGATATTGTCCTCATTTCACACGGTCATTATGACCATTTGGACTTTTCTACACTTCGTCTATTGAATTCAGATGTTCTATACTTAGTACCTACTGGATTAAAAAAGTTATTTACAAGAAAAAAGTTTATGCGAGTAGAAGAATATAACTGGTGGGAATTCACAAAAATTAATGATGTAGCATTTCACTTCGTACCGGCGCAGCACTGGACAAGAAGATCATTGTTTGATATGAATACTTCCCACTGGGGTGGATGGGTTATCGATAATAGCACAACAGATGAAACAATTTACTTTTGTGGTGATAGTGGCTATTTCCAAGGGTTTAAAGAAATTGGCAACCGATTTTCTATTGATATCGCCTTAATGCCTATTGGTGCATATGAACCAGAATGGTTTATGAAAGTATCACATGTTTCCCCCGAGGAAGCAGTGCAAGCCTTTTTAGATGTAAAAGCAACGCATTTCATTCCAATGCATTACGGTACATTTGCACTTGCTGATGAGACACCTAGAGAAGCTATTACCCGACTTCGTAACAACTGGAATTTACGTATGTTACCTTGGGAACAACTTCACGTATTATTTCTTGGTCAAACGTATTTTCCAGAAAAAATGCCCTCTGAGGAAAAAGAATCCATAAAGGAACACGCAAAATTATAAATCCCTTTCCCCTTTTATGCATATTATAAACTAAGGCTTTAATGAACTGCTGATTTTCTGTTCATATAAGAACCGATAAAAGGAGAAAGGAATATTATTATATGAGGGAGTATTTACAACGACGCTTTATGATTTCAATAAACGCCATCATCACGATTATCATCGTCTATTACAATCAGTTATAACATCTTAATTAATAGAACTTCTTCCCCACTCCTAAATAGTCTCATTCATTTAAAATGTTGCTGTAGATGAAAAGATAAAAAGAGCTACCCTCAAGTAGCTCTTTTTCTATTCAGCAAAATATGAAAATCCGATTGCCCCTACACCAGTGTGTGTGCTAATTATAGGCGTTGTGTAAAAAATTTCCGTTTGTGTAAATCCACTAATTTTTTCAACTGCTTCTTTCATTTTTTGCGCTAACGGTAATGCTTTCGCATGTGGTACAGCTACCGCCTTTACTGTTTTACCAGCTATATCTTCCTCAAACATTTTTATCAATGTTTTCACAATTTGACCTTTGCTGCGTACCTTCGCAACAGGATTATATACACCATCATCAATACTTGCAATTGGCTTAATGTTTAATAAAGATCCGATCATAGCTGTTCCTTTTCCAATCCGACCGCCTTTTACAAGGTTTTCTAACGTATCAACAACTACAAATAGACGAGTATTTTTACGAACTTCTTCAACACGCTTTAAAATATCCTCCAAAGAACGTTCTTCCTTCGCCATTTTTGCTGCTTCAATTACTTGATACGATAAAGCATGCGTAATAAACAATGAGTCTACCACTGTAACTTTCGTATCTGTCATCGTTGCTGCAGTATTAGCTGTTGCAACTGACCCACTTAAACCATGCGTTAAGTGAATGGAAAGAACTTGGCTACCGTCCTCCCCTAAACGATCATACATTTCAACAAACGATCCGACTGCTGGCTGTGATGTTTTTGGTAATTCTTCTGATTTTTGCATTTCTTCAATAAATTCATCCGGCTGTAAATCTACACGATCTAAGTATGTTTTTCCATTTACAGAAATCGACAATGGAATAACATGAATATCATATTTTTGAATCACATCTTGTGATAAATCCACCGTTGAGTCTGTAACAATTTTAATTTTTTGCATATTTTACTTCTTCCCTTTCCAATACGCTCTCCTTGTTATTATACTAGTATTCACAATGCTTTCAACAGTTTGAAGTGATTTTCGACAAATTTCTTTGACTTTTATGTCTAAAAAGAAAATGACAGAGCTTATTTGCTCTGTCTCTATTTTAGACTATGCATTTTTTTCAAGCGAGTTTGTTTGATATACATTTGAATAATCATTCCACTTTAAGCAACTTTGTAAATATTCGCGAAAAGAGTATGAGAATCTCGGTTGTTTTTGTTTTTGAATTTTAGCAATAAATAGTTGAAGACGTGACTGAATTAGAAATGCTAATGGGTGTTGTGCTTGTAGGACAGGGATTTCAAATATTTTGATACAATTCCCTGTTGAATGAGTGAAATAAAAACTTTTCATAATCACGATATCAATCCTCTTTTTTATTGGATTTATAACTTCAGTATAAACTTACACTAGTGAAAAGTTTGTCTAAATTTCGGAGATTCTATAATTTTTTTCTTCTTTATATTGTATACAGTTATAAGTATAGTATAACAAATAAATAAAAAAAGTGCCTTTATAATGAGGCACTTTTTGATTCTGTATTCATTTCTCTTTTTATTTTCCTCTTATACACAAACTTTGATGCTGTAATACTTAATTCATAAATTACAAGAAGTGGTATCGCTACTGAAAAATCAGAAATAAAGTCTGGCGGTGTAATACAAACAGCAATTACAATTAAAATAAAATACGCATATCTTCTCACCTTTTGTAGTGCTATTGGATTAAGAACACCTATACTAGTTAAAAACATCGTAACGACAGGAAGTTCAAATATCACAGCAAATGGTACTGTCATATTCATCACAAACGAAAAATACTTATCCGTCGTAAACATTGTCTGAAACATATCATCACCAAGACTCATTAAAAATTGCAAAATAAATGGTAAAATCAGAAAATAGCCGAAGCAAAGTCCTCCAATAAATAATAGAAATAATGCCGGAATATACAGAATTGTCATTTTACGCTCATGTTCATGTAGAGCTGGTTTTACAAATAACCAAATTTGTAAAGCTGCAACTGGTATTGTACATACAATTGAAAAGACAGCTGCAATCACAAAATAAATCCATAAAATATCACTTGGACCTAAAACAGTTAATTTCATATTTAAATCTTTTACGATAAAATTATATATTTCTTTCGTAAATGAAAAGCCAATGACAATAAAAATCAGAAACGTCAGCGCTGTTATAATGAGTCGCTTTCTTAACTCTCCAAGATGCTCTATGACACTCATCTCTTGATTGTCCACTCTTATCACCACATTCCCCACTCGCTATATACCATAGAAACAAAATAACCTAGTGAAATTTATTTCTTTTCTTCCGTATCATCATGCAAACCCTTTGCAGACTTTTTAAACTCTTTTAATGTTTCCCCAAAAGCTCGTCCAATTTCAGGTAACTTTTTTGGACCGAAAATAATTAAAGCGAGTACTAAAATTAATATTAAACCCGGAACCCCAATATTTGGCATATGACTTCCCCCTTAATCTCACTTAATTTTATTTTGTCAAAAAATTTTGTAAACGTCAATGCATCTATTAGCTTTTGTCAAAAAAATTCGAAAATATAATCACTTAAACAATTTTCATTTTCTATTTCTTATGTATATGATATGGTAAAGGAAATTACACCTTACTTCATCAAACATGAAAGGAATCAAATTATGACTCAAAAAATAACACGAATGACGCAATTCGTAAAAGAGGAAATTGCCAATGCGATTACCCATGGCATCGGTGCCATTTTAAGCATTCCTGCATTAATAATACTAATTATGCATGCATCAAAGCATGGTACTGTATCTGCTATTGTTGGATTTACAGTTTACGGCGTGAGCATGTTTCTACTATATTTGTTTTCTACGCTATTACATAGCATCCACCACCCGAAAGTAGAAAAATTATTTACGATTTTAGATCACTCGGCCATCTATCTCTTAATTGCCGGCACGTATACACCATTCTTACTAATTACTCTAAGAGGGCCACTCGGCTGGACATTACTTGCAATTATTTGGACGCTGGCCATCGGTGGAATTATTTTCAAAATTTTCTTTGTACGCCGTTTTATTAAAATGTCAACACTGTGCTATATCATTATGGGCTGGCTCATTATCGTCGCTATTAAACCACTTTATGAAAATTTAACCGGGCATGGATTTTCACTATTGTTAACCGGTGGGATCCTATATTCAGTAGGGGCTATATTTTTCCTTTGGGAAAAGCTGCCCTTCAACCATGCAATTTGGCACCTTTTTGTATTAGGTGGTAGTGCAATGATGTTCTTCTGCGTCTTGTTTTATGTATTGCCTGTTGCATAAAAAAGTCTCAGCTTTTCAAGCTGAGACTTTTTTTATTACTTATGTAATTGAGCCGCAATAATATCTTTCGTATGCTGCGTTAATTCTTTTATATCCATACTTGCATATTGCTCAGGTGTAATTGGTTTAGAAATGGTTACTGTTGCATGAGCAGGCTTCATGCGATTTCCATTCGCCTCAAACATCTTATATGTTCCGTCTACAGTTACTGGTAAAATAGCTACTCCGGCTTTTACAGCAAGATGAAAACTTCCTGCTTTAAACTCCCCCATTTCGCCCGCCTTACTGCGCGTTCCTTCTGGGAAAATTACGATAGAATGTCCATTCTTTAAAAGTTCAATTCCATCTTTAATAGCTTGGAGCGACTGACGACGATTACTACGATCCATAAACACACAATTCATCAATTCCATCCAAGTTGGTACAATCGGAAATTTTTTAATTTCTGCTTTTGAAACAAACCCAATCGGTTTATTCAAGTACCCAAGTAAAACTGGAATATCCATATCACTTTGATGATTACTTACAACAAGGACCGGTTTATCTTTCGGCACATTTTCAATTCCATTTACTTGTACAGTCGACCCAGCTACACGAACCATTTTCTTACCAAACCAGTTTGTTGTTTTATACACGAGGCGATCTTTCTCTTGTGGCGACATTGTCTGTGCTTTTCGTTTTATACGCCATAATCTCGGTGTAATACCAATTACAATTACAATTAAATAAAAGATTTTAAAAAACGTTTGAATCATATAGAACCCCCACTTATTCTCATTCCGTCCTTCATTATACTAGACAAACGAAGGAAAAAGAAGAAAAAATGTCCAAACGACAAGCGTTTGGACATTTTTGAGTTTTCTATATTAGAAACGTTTTGCTAATTCGCGAGCATTTGCAATTGCCGCTTCTTTAATTTCTGGTGCTTTTTCAGGGTTTGCATTCATACCTTCAACCGCAAGGTAGTCTACATCAGATATACCCATAAATCCTAATACTGCATTTAAGTGCTTGCGGCCAAAGTCCATTGCTGCGTATGGTCCTTCAGAGTAAACGCCACCTGTAGCTTGAATGTGAAGTGCTTTTTTCCCTTCTAGTAAACCAACTGGTCCGTTTTCAGTATATTTAAAAGTTTTACCTGCGATAGACAAGTTATCCAAGTATGCTTTTACTACTGGTGGATAACTGAAGTTCCACATTGGCGTTACAAACACATAACGATCTGCATTCATAAATGTTTCTAAGTTTGTATTCATTGCTGCAATTTTTTGTTGTTGGCTTTCGCTTAACGTTTCAAAGCCTTCACCTGCTGCAAATTTACCCCAAGCTGTAAATACTTCTGCATCAATTGCTGGTACAGTTGTGTTAAATAGATCAATTGTTACCACTTCATCTTGTGGATGTTCATTTTTATATGCTTCAATGAATGATTCCCCTACTGCCATACTGAAAGATGCTTCTGCTGAATTTGGATTTGCTGTAATAAATAGTACTTTTGTCATTTTTATTCTCTCCCTTAATAATTATCTTTAATTTGAGATTTTAATAAAAAAGTAAATAACTTACCTTATGTAAGTATAATACAAAAACATTCTTTTTCTGTCAATAAAAAATAGCTACTTTTTTTTCGTAAGTAGATAATTCTCCTATCTCCATTTCATTGAATATTCACATTTCATTATTCAATCTTCACGAAAAAAGCTATCTCCTTTTTTAAGGAGATAGCTTTTTCCTAAGTATTACTTTTGAAAAACATGTTTCACTTTTTCACCAGGTACGTTACTTCCACCCCGGCCTTTTACATCTTCAATCATCATCGTAACAATCATATTGGGTGAATTTACATCAAAAGCAGCGAACCATCCAAGTTCTTTTCCATCTGCTTCCTTCGACTCTTTTAACTCAGCTGTTCCCGTTTTTCCAGCGAGAGTCATACCGTCAATCTTAGCAATTTTCCCTGTACCATCTTCATCATTAATTACTTTTGTTAACGCATTTTTTAATATATCTTGGTTCCCTTTAGAAATCACATTTTCTTTCCAAGGTTTAACTTGTTTATCATCTTTAATAAGATGTGGAGATGGTATATTCCCTTCATTTACAATCGGTGCATACGTTAATGCCAAATGAAGAGGCGTCATTAATACTTGGCCTTGTCCATACCCTGTATCAGCCATTTGAATATCATTTTTAATGCCATCTTTTGCAATTTTTGAAACCGGGAATGGATATTCAATTGGTAACTTTTCATCGAATCCAAATTTCTTTGCTTCACTCATAAATTTATCTTTCCCAATTTTTATTGCTTGTTGTGCAAAGTAAATGTTATCAGAAAACTTCATTGCTTTATCAAAATCAATTGGACTTGCATCTTTTACACGTGTTACATAATAATTTCCCCATGAAGAATCTTTTGTCCATTGTAATCCTTCAATTTTCAATTCCTCTTTTGGATCAATTGTTTTCGTTTCAAGACCAATCGCACCTGTAATTGCTTTAAATACAGAACCTGGTGCCGATGCTTGTGTAAAGCGATTTGTCATTGGCTTTTTCGGATCATTATTCCATGCTTCACGTTGTGTTTTTGATGCACCCCTTACTATTACATTCGGGTTGTACGCAGGGCTACTCACAAGTGCAATTGTTTCACCAGTCTGCGGATTTATCGCTGCACTTGAACCAGCTTCTCCCTTCATTTCGTTAAAGATTTTTTCCTGAATTGTACTATCAATTGTTAACGTAACATTTTCTCCATCTTTTGCTTCAATTTTAGCTAATTCTTTTTTCTCTTTTCCTTGTGCATCCTCCATGAAGACACGGCCACCTTTTTTACCACGTAGCTTCTCTTCAAATACTTGCTCCAAACCAGCTTTTCCAACTGGGTCATCTGCCTGATATCCTTTTTTCTGTAAATCCTTTAAATCTTCTGCATTCACTTTCCCCATATATCCTGTTAAATGAGCAGCAGCCTCTCCCAATGGATATGTACGAACATTGACTTGTCGAGTCGTTACACCGTCTAAAGAAATATAATCATTTTGCGTTGCACCTTCTTGTAAAATCCCAATTGGTACAAATGAATCTGGTTTAATCCATTTTGCCGCAAGCTTTTGATCTATCTCTTCTACAGACATATTCAGCAACTTTCCAATTGTTTCCTTTGTCTGTGGTGCAGCCTCTCCTAGTTTACCTGGAATGATGCCAATTTCATTTGCTCTTCCATTCGTTGCAAGTCCTTTTCCATTACGATCATATATCTCCCCACGCTTCGCTTGAAACGTTTGCATACGTACTTTACTGTCTTTTGTCATGCCTGGAAAAATAAAATCTGGAGTCCAGTCTATTTTCCAAGATTCTTTATCTCCATCTTTCTCTTTCACAAGCTTTGCTTCGTGAGAAAAGGAAATTTTCCCACCAACTGTATCCATACTCACATTAAAAGGAACTGGCCCTTTATCTTCTTTATCCTCTTTTACTTTTCCTGTTTCTATCTTTAGATTTTTAACCTCAATACCCGCATAAATCTTTTCATACTTCTCTGTAAAATCTTTTTTTGAAATAGATTTTTTTGCATCTTCTGACAATTGATCATACATATCTGCAAATTTTTGCTTATTCCACGCTTTTGCATATGTATCAAATGCTTGTTCTGGCTTTTCTTCTTTACCACATCCTACTAGCATGAGTGTGAAGCAAAGAAAAAGCAATCCCCATAGTTTTTTCAACCGATTCTCCTCCTTTAGTTAAGCAAAGAAATAATAAATATAAATCTGTCTTTTATGGATTTTTCCTAAGCTACTAAAACTTACAACCTCTACCATTATATCATCAAAAAAGTTCATTCATAAAGTTTTATCTTATTATCCAAATAAAAAGATTGATGTGAACATACACATCAATCTTTTTATGATTATTTTTGTTTTTCATATATGTGATAGTAATATGTGTACGGATTCTTTTCATCCGTAACACCTTTTTCCACAAAAACTTCTTTCCACTCTTTCATATTCATTTCTGGGAAGAATGTATCTCCTTCAAATGAATGGTGAATCTTTGTTATATAAAGCTTGTTCACATATGGTAAGAACAATTCGTAAATTTGCGCTCCACCAAAAATAAAAATTTCTTCTTCATTTTTACATAACTCAAATACTTCTTCTACTGACTGCGCAATTTCACAGCCTTCTACATGATAATTCATATTGCGCGTTACGATAATATTTCGTCTTCCTGGAAGTGGTCTTCCAATCGCTTCATAGTTTTTTCTCCCCATAATAAGTGGGTGACCCATTGTTGTCTTCTTAACATATTGCAATTCACTTGGTAAATGCCACGGTAATTTATTATCCTTACCGATGACTTTATTTTCATCCATTGCGACCATAAATGAAATAATCATATTTTCATCTCCTTTTGCGTTTACACTGCGACAGGCGCTTTAATTGCAGGATGTGGATCATAACCTTCTAATGTTAAATCCTCCATTTCAAAATCAAAAACAGACTTTACATCTGGATTTAATTTTAGCGTTGGAAACGGACGTGGTTCACGCGCTAACTGCTTTTCCACTTGTTCAAAATGATTTGTGTAAATATGTGCGTCTCCAATCGTATGAACGAACTCTCCTGCTTCTAAACCACATTCGTGCGCGATTAAATGTGTTAACAATGAGTAGCTTGCAATATTAAATGGAATGCCAAGGAAAATATCACCGCTTCGTTGATATAACTGACACGAAAGCTTTCCGTCTGCTACGTAAAATTGAAATAGCGTATGACAAGGCGGAAGTGCCATACTTGGCACATCTTCAGGATTCCAAGCAGAAACAAGTAAGCGACGAGAATCTGGTGTTTTCTTAATCATTTCGATTACATCTTTTAACTGATCAATCGTCTCACCTGCTGTCGTTTTCCAAGCACGCCATTGTTTTCCATATACATCTCCTAAATAGCCATACTGATTTGCAAAATCATCATCTTCCAGTACATTCTTTTTAAACAAATCCATTTGCTCATCATATTGTTTCTTAAACTCTTCATCCTGCTGAGAGCGAAGTCCAAAGTCCGTCATATCTGGCCCTTCATACGCATCGCTTTCTACCCAGCTTTTAAACGCCCATTCATTCCAAATATTATTGTTATTTTGTAGTAAATAACGAATATTTGTATCGCCTTTCATGAACCAAAGAAGTTCACTAGCTACTAAGCGGAATGGCACACGCTTTGTCGTTAACAAAGGGAATCCCTTGCTAAGATCAAAACGCATTTGATATCCAAATACAGATACAGTCCCTGTTCCTGTACGATCTTCTTTTTTTGTACCATGCTCCATCACATGGCGACACAGATTTAAGTATTCATATTCAGCATGTTTCATATGTAAGAAAAACCCTCTTTCGCATCTATTTCCTATATGGAGTTTATCATACAAAAAATAATTCTGCATGCAAAATTCTCAGTAAAACTTATTGAAAAATATTTCAATATAGTAAGTATTAACAGAAATCTAGTATAGGATATCCATTTTAATGAATCTTACAAAATTCTTAACTTTTCATCTTTTAAGAGGTATTTCACTCTTTACCAAAGAAACTATAGTGCGGAAGTATAAAATAATATTTGGAGGTTAGAAGCATGTCTAAAATTGAAATTCCTGTTATTAGTTCATTACAAACAACAATTGAAAAAATGATGAAAGATCTACACGTTCCTGGGGCTGCTGTCGCAGTTATAAAAGATGGAGAAGTCATTGTTTCAGAAGGATTTGGCTATCGTGATTCAAAACAGAAAAAACCGGTTACGCCTCAAACACGCTTTGCAATTGGATCTGCGACCAAGGCATTTGGCACCCTATCTTTAAGCCTATTAGCACAACAAAAAAAGTTTGATTGGGATACTCCTGTTCAATCTTATATCCCTACCTTCGCTTTATCAGATATACTTGCAAGCTCCCAAATTACAGCACGTGATTTAGCTTCCCACCGCTCTGGCGTTAGTCGTCATGATGCTCTTTGGTACAACTCTTCCTTAACTCGAAAAGACATCGTTGAAAAAATAAAGCATTTATCACTTGATGCACCATTTCGCACAGCTTTCTTATATAACAACTTAATGTATGCAACAATTAGCTATATTGTAGAAAACATTACAAATCAGACATGGGAGCAATACGCCAAAGAACATATTTTAGCACCACTTCAAATGGAGCAAACAAACTTCTCTGTCACAGACTCACAAAATACGAATGACTACGCATTGCCTTACGTTGAGAAAGATGGAGAAATAAAAGAGGTACCATTCCGTAATATTGATACAGTAGGAGCTGCTGGATGCATCAATTCAACAATTGCAGATATGGCAAATTGGGTACTTTTCCATCTTAATCAAGGAAAAACAGGAGATCACGAATTACTATCTTCTGAATTATTACAACAAATGTATACGCCGCACAATACAATTCCTGATCAGCCACTTTTATCGCCCCCTGAATCACCAGTAAATAGTTATGGTCTTGGTTGGTTTATTAGTTCTTACCGTGGCTATAAAGTAATTCATCATAGCGGAGGTATCGATGGATTTTCTGCACTTGTCTCATTTATTCCAAAAGAAAATATAGGCCTTGTCATATTAACGAACGCCGGAAGCACCTTACTTCCTAGTTATCTTGCAAATCAAATCTATGACGAACTCCTCGGATTGGAAACACTTGATTGGCATAAGCGTGCTATAGAAGACACCGCTCAATTGAAAGAAATGATGAAAGAAGTAAACCAATCACTTCCAGAACAAGTAAAAGAGACCGTACCTTCTCATGCATTAGAAGACTATATTGGAACATTCGAACACCCTGCTTATGGAACACTAGAAGTGTATAAACAAAATGAAGAGTTATATTTACAGTTCACAGAACTAAAAGTTCGTTTACATCACCATCATTATGATATGTTTTATGCAACATTATACTTATTCCAAATAGAAATGAATGTGTTGCTTGCTTATGAGATGGATATAAAAGGGGAATTCCAAACAATCCAATTACATGTACCAGTTATGTTAAGTACACAGCCTCTTACATTTACGAAGATTAAATAAAAATACAACAATCTAAACTTATAATAGAGGAAAGCTATACTTTCCTCTATTATTTATCCCGTATTAACGGGTAATAAGATCTCTCCTCACATTTCCACATTAGGCGTATAAGCCACTTCTACAACAAACCCATTCGGATCATAAAAATCCACAGTATAATATCCATCTGAGTAATGATTCGTCTCAATCGGCCCACGAATAATCTCCGCTTGTACATTTTGTAAGAAATTAGTGACCTTATCAACTACAGCTCTACTAACACCCTGATAACAAATATGCCTCGGCCCTAACGTTCTTACAATCTTTTCATCTACTTCCTTGAAATATATTTCAATCTTCCCTGTACTAAATGCACTCTCATTCAACTGTTTCCAACCAACGATAGAGAACAACCTACTATAAAAACATATGGATTCCTCTAAATTTGCTACCCAAAATTCAATATGATGAATACCAGGTTCAAACTGCTGCATCCCCTTCTCTTTCTTTCATTTTAATGAACAGACTCAACTATATGTAAAATTTCATTTGGTGTATTTACCATATAATTTGGAGAATCTTCTTTGATCGTTTCCATCACATCATATCCCCATCCAACCCATACGACGTTTACGCCAACTTTTTTACATGCAACAATATCTCGTTGCTCATCACCAACATACAGCATATCAGCTTCTGTTAACTTTTTTTCTTTTAAAAATTTCTTGATAATTTTATCTTTCCCAAACAAATTTTTCGAACAAAAAACTTCTTGAATATTTTTTATTTGATTGTTATGTAGAAATGCTCTAATATGCTCTTCTGAATTAGAGGATATTACTGCTATTCCATAACCCTTTCTATGTAATTCATCTAGCACTTCCTTCATGCCATTAAATAAGACTAGATCTTTAATAGCTGGCTGGTATAGTTTATAAAACTCTAGCGCTAATATAGGCAATTTATAAAGTGGTACATGAAGCTGTTTACACCTTTCAGGAATAGATAATTTTCTTAAAGGTTCAATTTCTTCTTCACTTACCGTTTTATACCCATGCTTCTCAGCAAGTTGATTATAAATAGGAACAAATATATCTTGTGAATCTACTAATGTACCGTCAAAATCAAATACAACATATTTCAACATAATGAATACTCCCTTAGCCTCTTTTTTGAACAAATCTAAACATACTCTATTCGCTGTTAAGATCCGCTTCACCTTTAATTTTCACATTTATAAAAACAAAAAAGAACAAGGACATCTCCTCGTTCTTTTTATCACGACAGCCATTTCGGCGGCATATTCGTATTCCAATAAATATCTCCTAACTCATGATGCGCTGTATATCCATCATCAAAGCGATGGTAGTGGAAATTAAAATAATATCCATCTTGTGGTGGATGATCCCGCCTTACATGGAAACGTAGTAAATCATTTCCTGTTTTCGTATCATATACATGAAAAATCTTTTCGTTATTGCCGCCTGCTGGTTTCTGTGAAATTGTTAATGATTGTAAAGACTCTTCCGGTACATCTGTTGTAAGCTCTGCAATTGCTTCTTCTATTTTAGGTAGAATAATATCTTTAAATTCATCTTCAATGACAGGTCCAATTTTAGAACCAAACTTTTGCATAGATTGTTTCTCAGCTTCTTGCATTGCATAGGTCACAAAGGTCTCTGCGGTTAACCTCTCTCGATTTTCTTCATATGTATAGGACGTCTGCTCCAAATTTTGTTGCCTTGTTGTAGGCTTGTCCGCTTTTGCATTATCAAGCAAAATAGAAGGAGGCGTCACTAAACCAAATGTAAATACAGTAATTAATGCGACTAACGTCTTTCTAAACCAATTTGGCATTTTTTATTCCCTCCCCTTTCACTACTTATATTTGTATAACAGTTGTTTCTTCCATTATACAAAATGATGCTAATTTTTGCACTTTACAAATTTATTAACTTTCATATTTTTTTCATTTGAATATGTAATAGTCAGATTTCATATAATATAAGTACAACAATAGTGAGGAGGATTTTTAATGACTCTAGATGTCATGTACTCCGTCGTGAGCATTTTTGTTCTCTTATATTTTATTTACCAGTCAATTACAGACTAAAAAAGAGCCATTATGGCTCTTTTTTCTATGGTATGAATACAATCCAGCCTATTAATATTAATAGTAGGCTTCCTACGATAATAGCTGGTAATAAATAAAACTGGCCAAGTATAACTATGCCGTAAATCAAAACAGCCGGAACAAACAAGGACATTCCCGCTCTTCCTTTTAACAATAATAACTTCCCTTGATCACAATATAATTGGAGAAACATTTTTTTAACAAATTCATTCCATTGATCCCCTGAATAAAGTGCAATTGCAACACAGGCAAATACAATAATAATAAGCGCAATCCACCATGGTGTTACTTTTATCGATACTGCACTCATAAAGATAATTTTAATATAAAAACTTAAAGAAGCACCTGATCGAAAATACTCCTTAAAAAATGATTCAATAATACGCGAATCAGATTTTTTCCCTAGTATATGCTTCGAACGTGGAAACAACCATGGTCTCGAGTTATTACTTTGCTTCGTTATTTGACCACTAAAGTGCATGATTTCCGTTGTCCAGCGCATACCCTCTTCCTTTTCTTTTTCAACTTCCTTAAAAAAGAAACGTTGATAGTTCATTTTTTGTTTTATCAATATCAAACTAATTCCAATCAATACAATGATAAATAGCATTGCATATACTGGATGTTTAAAACCTAAAAACATACCACTTCCCAAACAAATAAAACTCATAAAAAATACGATAATCTTTACAATCCATAATACCCAGCGCTTCCCTCCACGCACATCTATATATCTTACCAATAGTGATAACATACACCGAAAAACGGTAAAGAACAGCCAAAATAATACGACTTGTAAAAGAGAAGCCCCCATACTCTTAACCAATATAGGTAACATAATGAGCGTTACAATGATATTTGTTATACTTATTCGAATACATGTGTATACCATGCCATATTTCATTAATTTTTTCATGTGAACTGGATGCTGAATTAAAAACAGGCTATCTGCTTGCTCAAAAAACGAACGCATTCCTCTTGAATATGTAACAAAGAAAAATACAAACAAGCCCAATAAAAAATAAGCCGGTTCTTCTGCAGATAATTCTCTTGTCCATAACGAACGATAATAAATCCCGCTAAATACAAGTACTGGAACGATAAAATATAATGCGATTGTCCAATCAGTTACAGACCGAATGGATTTCCATTTTCTTTTCAGTTCATGACGCAACCTTTTATAAAATTGTTGTTTCATCATGTTGTTCCCGCCTTACGATTGCATCAAAACAATCTAATAATGGACTCTCTGGCATTTCTGCTAGGGATTGAATTGTTTGTAGATTACCGTTTGCTAATAACGTTCCTTGTGAAATAAGTAAAAATCGTTCACAGATTCTTTCCGCTGTATCTAGCACATGGGTACACAGTAAAATCCCTACTCCCCGCTCTTTTTCTTTATATAAGAAATTTAAAAATTCTCGTGTTGCTACTGGATCTAATCCAATAAACGGTTCATCAATAATATAAAAGTCTGGTTCCGTTAAAAAAGCCAAAATCAACATTGATTTTTGTTTCATACCTTTTGAAAACTTTGATAAGTATTCATGCTTATGCTTTTCCATTCGAAATGTATGTAATAACTCCTGTGCGCGTTCCTCCCAGCTCCCTATTTCACACCCACGTGCAGCCATTAACAATTCAATGTGCTCCCATAATGTTAAATAATCATAATACGTTGGGTGTTCTGGCACATATGCATACGGATTCTCTTTTTCACCAAACGAAATTTCACCCTCCATATTTGCAAGTAAGCCAAGCATTGATTTAATTGTCGTACTTTTCCCAGCTCCATTTGCACCAATAAGAGCAACTAGTTCACCTTTTTCAATTGAAAATGCTATATCATGGATTGTTTTTTCTCCTGCTTCATAACCCGCTGATCGAATATTGACCTGTAACAAATTACTTCCCCTCTTCCCACTTACAATAAACTCCAGGGAAATCATAACATATTTCTTCTTAAAATATCATTCTATATATCTAATATGTTAAATATTCATATTCGTATTACTAGCAGGAAAAAACACTTTTTAACAGAATATTTAACATTTGGAGTTATTAATTTATATTTACAGATGGAGTTGAGAGTATGAAATCTCACATTCGAAAAGCAACTGTGAACGATATAGAAGCACTTTGTTCACTAACAAAAGAATTAAAAGGTTCTGATATTTCTTATGTAGACATGCAAAACCGCTTACAATTTGTTGAAATGAGCCCATTTGACTTCTTATATGTTTACGAAGAAGATGATCATATATTTGGATTCCTTGGATTTCGTATACGTGAGAACTTAGAAGATGTGACACGATACGGGGAAGTATCCATTATTAGTGTTGACTCCACAGCAAGAAGAAAAGGAATTGGACAAATTTTAATGGAGTATGCTGAACAGTTAGCTAAAGAGCATAACTGTATTGGAACATGGCTTGTAAGTGGTACGCAAAGAACAGATGCTCATCCATTCTATAAAAAATTAGGATACGAAATAAACGGATATCGATTTGTAAAATACTTTTAATTTACTAGTTGAAGGGAACTACTATTATGACAAACATTCAAGCAATATTTATCGATCGTGATGGAACCATCGGAGGAGATACTATCATACATTATCCTGGTGAATTTACCTTATTTCCATTTACACAAGACGCCTTACGTGCATTAAAAGAACAAAATATAAAACTATTTTCCTTTACAAATCAACCTGGTATTGCTGATGGAAAAGCAAGTATAGAAGATTTTATTCAAGAACTAGAAGCTTTTGGTTTTGATGACATCTATCTTTGTCCTCACAGACATGGAGATGGATGCGAATGTCGAAAGCCAAGTACAGGTATGCTTCTGCAAGCATCAAAAAAACATGAGCTTGATTTAACAAAATGTATCGTTATTGGCGATCGCTGGACTGATATCGTTGCTGGCGCAAATGTGAGTGCAACAACGATCTTAGTTCAAACGGGTGCCGGGCATGACGCATTACATACATATCGCGATAAATGGGCTGATATTGAACCGAGTTATATTGCAGAAAACTTTCAAGATGCTGTCATTTGGATTCTGAAACGAATTACAACACAAATTTAAGAAGCACCTTATTTAAAAAAACCCTAACATATTAATCAAAAGTAATATGTTAGGGTTTTTATTTTTCATATACAAATCTACAAGCAATCGCAAATAATATTGTACGTTGTATTCACAGGAACTTGCACAATAGTAATATACGTTGAATGATAGAGTTCGGTTTGTATTTTCGCCTGTATTAATATTGAATTTAGAAAGTTAATTCATAATGGAAATAACGATTATCTCTCAAATATCCATTCTCGGCATATAATCGCTGTGCTGATATGTTATCTATTTCTGTTTGCAATTTTAATCCTTTTGCACCGTTCTCTAGTGCGAAAATTCTAGCCGCTTCTAATAATTTTTTTCCAATACCTGCGCCGCGTTTACCTTCTTGTACAAATAGATCATTTAAAATCCATAATTCTTTCATCGAAACTGATGAAAAAGAAGGATATAATTGTGTGAATCCAAGGTACTCCCCATCTTCAACAGCTACAAAAATTACAGATTCTTTTCGCTCTATGCGATTACGCAAAAATACTCGTGCTTCTCCCACATTCGACTCTTGTTTATAAAAGGTACGATAATTATTAAATACTGATGCTACTCCATCTAAATCTTCAATTGTCGCTTCATATATTTTCACTTTACTTCGCTTCCTTTCCAATACTCCTTCATAAGGTCCGTTACCCATTCAGGTTGTAAAATATCTTCATTCGGTAAAAACTCTCTCATAACAGGCTTTATATCCAATATAGGTGTACCGTCAATTGCATCTAATCCTTCAACTACAATTGATTTTCCTTCTCGCCTTACAACTTTTGCAATTGTCGCCCCCAATCGATTGGGACGATTTTTCCCCCGCTGTGCAAAAATACCTATTTTCGGATATTCCTTATTATTTCGTGGATGTCTAGCCGAATATTGAATCTGTTCATCTTTCACTTTATGAAAATAAAAGATTACTTCAATATGTGAAAAATCTTCAATTCCTTGTATACTCTCTTCTGCATATGAATCCGTTAATGTAATAAGAGATTGTACATCTCCCCATTCATCATCCATTATCATTTTTCTTTCATTATGTACAAAAGCAATTGGCCGAAGTGAAAACATCCATACTCCCCCTTTTTTGTAACCACTTACATTATAAAGTATCTTCTGAATATTTTCCATCGACACAACCGGATTAGTTTACATAATAAAGTTATGTAATTATTTTTTATTCTTTTTCATCACATCCAAATAACCTCCTAAAGAGATGTTTACAGCTTCAACAGCATGTATAAAAGTTGTATCAAATAAAGGAACTTGAGAATCTTCCTGTTTTACTAATAGCCCTATTTCCGTACAACCTAATATAATTCCTTCTGCTCCATTTTGTACGAAACGATTTATTATTTCTTTATAGGAATCTCTTGATGTTTGATTAACCTTTCCTAAACATAACTCGTTATATATGATTCTATTTACTAATTCCCTATCTGTTTCATTTGGTATCATTACTCTCATACCCTTTTCTTCTATACGTGATTTGTAAAAATCTTGTTCCATTGTATATTTCGTTCCGAGTAAACCAACTGATCGAATTCCTTGTTTCTTTATTTCCATAGCTGTTGCATCCGCGATATGTAAAATAGGAATACTCACCTTATCTTTAATATTACTAATCACTTTATGCATTGTATTCGTACAAATAACAATGAAGTCTGCACCAGCTTTCTCAAGAGAATATGCAGCTTCTCCTAATACGTTTCCCGCTTTTCCCCAATCACCTTCAGATTGATATCGTTCAATCTCTTCAAAATCAACGCTATATAAAAGACATTTCGCTGAATGTAATCCTCCTAACCTCTTTTTTACTTCTTCATTAATAATGCGATAATATTCAGAAGAAGACTCCCAGCTCATTCCACCAATAAGACCTATCATTTTCATCTTACCCATTCCCCCTTATTTTCTCATTTAAAATTTACACAACATTATTATGTAATTTTAACATAACAAAAAGGACATTTGTTAAACAAACAAATGTCCTTTTTTAGTTCTTCTTATACAATTCCAGTTAAGCTATAAACACCGATCACAACAAATACAGCTATTGTTTTAATAATAGTAATTGCAAAAATATCACGATAAGATTGCTTATGTGTTAATCCAGTTACTGCCAATAATGTAATGACAGCACCGTTATGTGGTAATGTATCCATTCCTCCTGATGCCATTGAAATAATCCTATGCATCACTTCAAATGGAATATTATATTGCTCTGCCGCCGCAATGTATTTCTCCGACATCGCACTTAAAGCAATCCCCATTCCTCCTGATGCTGATCCAGTAATTCCCGCAAGGACATTTGTAGTAACTGCACCATTTACGAGAGGATTTGTGAACGTCGTAGAAATACTGTCCCGAATGACACCGAAGCCGGGTAATGCTGCTATAACTCCCCCAAAACCATATTCTGCTCCAGTATTCATAGCAGCAAGCAATGCACCACCAATACTTGCATTTAAGCCAGCTTGAAATCCCGTAAATAAGCGGTTCCAATTTAAAATTATCGTTGTAATAATTCCGATTAATAGTGCCAGTTCAACAGACCATACGCCTAGCACACCAGAAAGTTCCACTTTGCCAAATGTTTTTAATCCAATAGATGAAAAATCAAATCCCTTTGGATACCATGTTGGAATCATCACTGTAAAAACTTTATTCATTGCCCCCACTAAAATAAGCGGTATAAAAGCAAGTACTTGGCGAAGTGGTGTAATTTCGGGAGTATGAATAGCTGGTGGTTTTATAGTTTGTTCTGTTTCAGTTGTGGCTGCCATTTCAGAGTTCTCATTTCCACAACCATAATAACCTTCTTCACTTTCCTCTGCCTTTTTTCGTCTTCTTTCTAAATACAACATACCAACAAGAAATACAAAGACCGCCCCAATGATTCCAAGAAATGGTGCTGCATAAATGTCTGTTTTAAAAAACGTGGTTGGAATAACATTTTGAATTTGCGGTGTCCCCGGAAGCGCATCCATTGTAAACGTAATCGCTCCAAGAGCAATTGTTCCTGGTATTAATCGTTTTGGAATATTAGCCTCTCGAAATAAATTAGCTGCAAATGGATATACCGCAAAAGCAACTACAAACAAACTGACGCCACTATAGGTTAATATAGCACCCATCAGAACAATTGCTAGCATAGAACGTTTGACACCAACTAGCTGAATAATTGTTTTTGCAATAGACTCCGCAATCCCTGACATTTCTACTACCTTACCGAAAATTGCTCCGAGTAAGAATACTGGAAAATATAATTTAATAAACCCAACCATTTTTTCCATAAAAATATTAGAGAAAAAAGGTAATACGTGACTTGGCTCTGTTAATAAAACCGCAAATAGCGCGCAAATTGGGGCAAATAATATAACCGAAAAACCACGATAGGCAACAAACATCAGCATGCAAAGAGCCAATAAAATAATTACTAATTCCATCTCCTGCCCCCTTTTCATTTCCGTGGAAATATTTTAATAATATTCAGAAATCTATTGAGGTACTTATAGAATTTTCATATTGATAGTCAAAACATATACGATATAATTTTTTCACCTCATGATAAGAAGGGATGCGTGGGTTATTACTCGGACTCCCACTAGCCAATGCATCTTTCGCCATTTTTGAAAGAGCATTTTCAAATTCAACCTGATCAATTCCGTACTCCCTAAGATTAGGAGTACGTAGATCCAAACAGAGTTTCTTTATTTCAAAAATAGCATGGTTAGCAAGCTCTTCATCAGATAATGAATGTAATTCCGGATTTATAATCCGCCCAATATCTGCGAGGCGTTTGACTGAGCAAATTTTTGTAAAATCTAAAACTGCTGGTAGTAACATCGCATTTGATATACCATGGGGTACATGAAATAGTGCTCCAATTGGGCGTGACATTCCATGGACTAAAGTGACCGATGCGTTTGAAAAAGCAATGCCAGCTTGTAAGGATGCAATCATCATTGCTTCTCGTGCTTCTATATCTGTCCCCTTTTCATAGGCAATCCGCAAGTGTTTCATAATCGCTCCAATTGCTGCAAGTGCTAATACATCTGTAAGCGGTTGCGAAAATCTAGAAAGATATGCTTCAATTGCATGACATAGTGCGTCAATACCTGTTGCTGCAGTAATATTCGGTGGAACAGAACGTGTCAATAAGGGATCGATAATCGCGATTTGTGGCGTGAAATTTGGGTGCTTAATCATCATTTTGACATCTGTTTTTGTATTTGTAATAACAGCAACACTTGTAACTTCTGATCCTGTACCAGATGTTGTTGGAATTGCAATAAGGGGTAATGGTTGCTTTTCTATTTCCACATGATTTTGAACATAATCTTCAATCTCTCCTCCATTTGTAAACAGAACTGCTACAGCTTTTGCTGCATCAATACAACTTCCTCCACCAAGCCCAATAATAAAATCACATTTTGACTCTGCACATATCGTTAACGCTTCCAAAACGTGGATATTTGTTGGTTCCGCATTTACATTTTCATAAGTAATAACATCTATTTTTTTCGCTTTTAGTAGTTTCACACACGCATCAATATAACCAAGTTTTTTCATAATAGAATCACTGATAATGAAAGCTTTTTTCCCTAGTTTAATTGCTTGTTCTCCTAATTTATCCAGTGAATTTCTCCCGTACAAAACGTTCTTTGGCATACGAAACTCTGCGATTTCTTGCAAATAACCCACTCCTTCTTTCCCTACTAAATATTTTATAATGTGAAATTTCCATTGTATAAATTATCAAATGTAATATTCCACTTCGATTAATTATTTCCTCCCAGACTAATAAATTTATTAGTAGATTCCTGTAAACATATAAAAAGCAATTACTAAAAATACAGCGACCGTTTTCAATATTGTCACAGCAAATATATCACGATACGATTGTTTATGTGTCAATCCTGTAACAGTAAGGATTGTAATAATTGCTCCGTTATGTGGAAGTGTATCCATCCCTCCCGATGCCATTGAAACAATACGATGCATAACTTCAAGTGGAATATGATATTGTTCTGCCGCTGCAATAAATTTATCTCCCATTGCACTTAATACAATTCCCATTCCTCCCGATGCTGAACCAGTAATACCAGCAAGAATATTCGTTGTCACCGCTCCATTTACGAGTGGATTAGTAAATGTTGCAGAAATGCTATCTCGCATAATCGCAAACCCTGGAAGTGCTGCAATTACGCCACCAAAGCCGAATTCTGCTCCTGTATTCATTGTTGCAAGCAATGCTCCTCCAATACTTGTATTCAATCCTGCTTGAAATCCTGTTACAACACGCTTCCAATATAATAAAAGCGTTGTTATAATCCCAATGATGAGTGCTAATTCTACAGACCAAATACCAAGTACTGCGCTTAACTCTATCTTACCAAACGATTTCATTCCAATTGAGGAAAAATCAAAACCATTTGGATACCATTTTGGTATTGTTATTGTAAAAAACTTATTCATAACTCCTACTAAAATAAGTGGTACAAAAGCAACGACTTGCTGTACTCTTGAAATTTTAATACTTTGAAGAGAAGTATGATTCTTTTGCTCTAACTCCAGTGATGCTGCCATTTCAGAATTCCCATCTTCAAAACCAAAATATCCTTCTCCAGCTGCTTTCGCCTTCTTACGTCGACTCTCTAAATAGATCAATCCTAACGTTAAGACAAAAATAGCACCAATAATACCAAGTATAGGTGCTGCATAAATATCTGTTTTAAAAAATGTTGTCGGGATTACATTTTGAATTTGCGGTGATCCTGGGAGTGCATCCATCGTAAACGTGACAGCTCCAAGAACGATTGTTCCAGGTATTAAGCGCTTCGGAATATTCGCTTGACGAAACAATTTTGCAGCAAATGGATATATTGCAAACACAACAACATAAACACTCACACCGCTATAAGTTAAAACAGCCCCCATTAAAACGATAGCCAAAATGGTCCGTTTTTCACCCACTATTTCAATAATTGTCTTAGCAATAGAATCTGCAATTCCAGACATTTCTACTACTTTACCGAAAATAGCACCTAGTAAGAAAACTGGAAAATACAACTTAATAAAGCCTACCATTTTCTCCATAAAAATATTCGAAAAGAAAGGCAGTACAAAACTAGGTTCTGTTAAAAATACTGCAAATAGAGCAAAAATCGGTGCAAATAAAATAACAGAAAATCCTCTATAGGCAACAAACATAAGTAAACTAAGTGCTAATAAAATAATAACTAGCTCCAATTCTCTCACCTTTCTCAGACTGAAAATTCAATCTTTTCAATCCGGATTTTTTCTATGTATCCCTACAAAATATCGCTTTTATAACGATTCAAATACTGACATTCCTCCCCCTTTTCTAACAAAATTTTTATAATTAAAATAGCATATTTATTACTATTCTATTACATATGAAAAATCCCTTTAAACGAAAACGATTTAACTATTACTCGTTATAAAGGGATTTGCTTTTTTGTTTTATATTTTAAAAATTCTGTCTTTTGTACAGAAGCTTCGCAACTCTTCGACATGTTTCACAATATGCGTCGCTCCTGCTTCTTTTAATTCTTCTTCACTCCCATATCCATACAATACACCGATAGAGTCAATCCCATTACAATTAGCTCCTATCATGTCATGCTTTCTATCCCCAATCATCACTATCTCTTCTCTTTGCAACTCTGGATTTGTATGCAAAATATATTCAATAATTTCATCTTTCTTTATTCGGGTTCCATCTAAATTACTACCAACAATTTCTTCAAAAAAATGAATCAAGTTAAAGTGTTCTAAAACTTGTTTTGCAAATACAGTGGTTTTTGAAGTTGCAACAAATAATCGTTTCTCTTCATCTTTTAACTTTTGTGAAATATAGGGAATCATCTCATGCACACTATTCTCAAGTAGGCCGCTTCGCTTTAGATATTCACGAAAATATGTAACAGCTTGCTCTATTTGTTTTTCGTCCATTCCGTATCTATCTGCAAACGAATGCTGAATTGGTGAACCAATAAAAGAATCTAGCTCTTTCTGATTCGGTTCATCTATTCCCATTTTTCGCAATGCATATAAAACCGAATTTACAATTCCTTCTTTCGGATCTGTTAATGTTCCATCTAAATCAAATAGAAATGTTGTATACATCCCTGCTTCATACTCTTTTGCACGATTACTATAATATGTATGCATGACACAAATCCCCCTCTAACAGAAAAATCACCATCCTTTCTATATTATCAAAATATTTATTTTGAATATTTATGTTGTTTTTTTTACACATTAGCTTCTTCCCAACAGTCTGAGCCACGAATATATATACTCAAAACTATGTTCTTGTTGTATTATAAGTATAATTTCATAGAAAAATGGTGACCAAAAATGACGAAAACATTAATTTTCATAATGGCTTTCACGATTATCATCCATGCAGTCGAAACAAGTTCTTATAGTATTCGCTTAGCAGGTGTGCGTTTAAAAAAGATTGCTGTTTCCCTATCCGTAGTTGGGTTGGTGTTGCTGGTTTCACGAACATCCAACTTACTGCAAGCTTTTTTACTTGGCGGTATCGTTGATCAGGCCAAGATAGACTCCTCTATTGATTTAGAAAGAGCAATACGTCTCGTTTTATTCACAGCTTCCATCGGTACACTGCTCGCAATTATTCTATATCCTACTTTCACAAAGCTATTTGGGTATGTAATTCAAAACTTTGAAACAGACGGTTCATTCATTCGAATGATGAAAACAAACAATTTACAAAAATTGAAGTATACAAAAAAATATGTTCGTTTTCCTAAATCTGAAATGATTCACCGTATGCGAATTGGTGGTATTCCGAAACGAATTATGCTCATTAATATGTTTGCAACCGCCATCTATACTGCAGGTGTCCTTTCTGCTTTGTACGCTTCCTTTTTAAATCCGACTTATGCGACGAATGCCAGTACGGCATCCGGGCTCGTTAATGGATTTGCCACAATCTTATTAACTGTGCTTTTAGATCCGCGCATTGCCCTTTTAACAGAGCGTGCTCTTCAATCAGAGAATGGGGCTGATACAATGGGGAAAATGTTCGGTTGGCTTATGATTTCAAGATTTCTCGGTACATTATTAGCACAGCTCTTATTTGTACCTGGTGCACATTGGATTTTGTGGATTATTAAACTCATGCATTAAATGACCACTACATCATCCTTGATGGTGAGGATCAGTGAATGATACTTCCCACTATGACAGCTCGATTAACAGAAGCAATACTTGATGAAGAGAAAGATATACTATATTCAAAAATTCTTAAATTACTTAAATGAAAAGTTACATTTAACAAGGAGGGGAATGTATGTATATGAAAACAGAACAAGATATTACTAAACTCATACAAAATGATACTTGGATGATGGAAATATTACAGACAGCAAAATCCCTACAATTGCCTGATTGGTGGGTTTGCGCTGGATTTGTTCGTTCTAAAATTTGGGATGTTCTTCATGGATACGAAGTAAGAACTCTAACGCCAGATATAGATATCATCTATTTTGACCCATTACATATAAGTGAATCCACCGAAGAAAAATTAGAAAATAAGCTTAAAAGTATAGATTCTACTATTCCATGGTCAGTGAAAAATCAAGCTCGTATGCATGTAGTCAATAACATGCCACCTTATTCATCTTCAGTCGATGCAATTTCTAAATTCCCCGAAACAGCGACTGCTCTTGGAGTTACATTAGATGACCAAGATAATATTGTATTAACCGCCCCTTGCGGAATAGAAGATGTTCTCACGTTACAGGTGAAGCCAACACCTCATTTCCTCGAAACGAAAGAGCGCACTAATATGTATAAAAAAAGATTACAAAAAAAGAACTGGCAAAGTAAATGGCCTAACATTACAATCTTCCATCCTGAAATTTAAACATGAAGAAAAAAGGTGCTTCTCATTTTTATGAAGCACCTTTTTCTAATTCACTTCAAAAAATCAATTACCGTTTCTGCAAATTGATTCGCTGCTTCATAATGCGGTGTATGACCACATTCTTCAAAGACTATGACTTTACCATTTTGAGTATCTCTTTGAAATACTTCAATGTGTTTTTCACAAGTTACTACATCGTGTTTTCCTATGATTAGCAACATTGGATTCTCGACATCTTTTAATTTTAATAATAAAGATTGATAAATTTCCCCTTCCTCTTTCAATCTTATAAAATGAATTGCGGAACGCTTATAAAACTCTTCCCATTCTCCCTCACTATATAAACTATAATCCGTTTCATCCTCAACGTAATTATATATTTCCATTCTATTTTCTTCTAATTCATCACTTAATTTCGAATAAGCTTCTAGCAATTCCTCTGGACTAGTATTACTCTCTGCGATAGCTATACATTCTTTTCCCTGCTGTTCTTTCCCATACTCCATTAACAAAGTTCCTGTCTTTTTTAATAACGCTCTACTAGTTAATGCAAAATCAAAAGTTGGCCCTTCAAAAATAATTTTTCGAATAGATTGTGGGTACATTTCTGCATATAACAATGCTAGAAACCCACCAAAGGAATGTCCAATAACAGACCATTTTTCAATTTGTAACATCTTCCTTAGCTCTTCGCAGTCTTCGATAAGATCTTGCAATCCAAATGGCTCTTTCTGTCCAATTTCCTCTGAACGTCCTACCCCACGTTGATCAATGGCAATGAGTCGAAAAGAATCTTGTAATCTATGTGCTTGATGATAGGAAAAATCAAAACACATCTCTCCAGGACCTCCATGAAGATACAATACAGGATGCTTCTCTAGTGATCCATGCATCTCCACATACAGCTTTTTCCCGCGTACTTTCACCATTTTACCTTGTAATAGCACCTCTTTTTCTTGTTTCATCTCTTTCTCCTCCTATTTTTTATATTTCGACACCATATACAAATAGGAGGACCACGAATCCGTACATGTTATATATCCGTAACATAATAGTACATTTTCTCATCCTCCATTTTAAATTTTTTATAGAAAAGCTTCATCCAATGCTTTTTTTACAGCTTCTCCCCTTCCTGATACTTGAAGTTTCATATAAATTGAAGAAGCGTAATTTCTTACAGTTCCTTCCGATAAGAATAGCTTTGCTGCAATTTCTTTATAGCGAAACCCTTCTTTGAGACAACCTAATACGTCCATTTCACGAGGAGTCAATTCATAAGGAGGCTTTTTCGGCATTGGACTATATTCTTTAAATAAGCGAGTCGCCACGTCCTGAGATAGCATTGTCCCACCTAAATGTACTAATCGAATAGCCGCTACTAACTCTTCTGGTTGAACAGATTTAAGTACATATCCCTCTGCTCCCGCTTCAATCGCTTCTGAAACACTAGAAGTTTCTTCAAAAGTTGTGACCATAATTATTTTAGTATCTGGCCACCTATTTTTGATTTTCTTCATTGTTGTAATCCCATTCATCTTAGGCATTTGTATATCCATAAGAACAACATTTGGCTGCCTTTCTTCACATTGCTTTAAGGCTTGTGCCCCACTATTCGCAACCGATACGCGAAAACCGTATTTATCCAATAAAAGTTCTAAGCTATCTGAAATGATAGGCTGATCATCTACTACTAATATATGAATCTTATCTTGGGCAAATGATTCTTCTTTATGTAAGGTCGGAATCAAACAAGTCACAATTGTTCCTGTATCCTTAGTGGAATCAATACTCAAATTCCCATGATATTCACTTAGGCGTTCTCTCATTCCCGATAAACCAAAACCCTCCTGCATAACTTCCATGCCTATACCGTCATCTTGTATTTGAAGCATCACATAATTTTTATGATATTGTAAAAGAACTTGTATCGTTTCTGCTCCCCCATGTCTTGTTGCGTTTGTCATTGCCTCTTGTAAACACCGACAGAAAGTTCTCTTCAGTTTTTTAGCCATTGGATAATATTCTCCAACCGTACGGAAAACAACATGAACATTTGTATTACTTTTAAACTCTTCTATTAAGTTCAATAAAGACACATCTAGATTTGATTCCTCTTGAGGATCCATTTCGTGAACCTGTCTTCGAATATTATCTAATGCAGATCGTGATATATCTAATATTTCTTGTAATTTTTCCTCTCCCTCCTTGGTTACTAGATGTGGTCGTAATGTTTCCATACTCAATATAACCGAAGTAAATTTATATCCTATCGTATCATGTAATTCTCTTGCCATTCTATCCCTTTCCTCAAGCAAAGTTATTCTTTCTACTTGGGACGAATATTGTTCTAAAATTGCATTCTTATCTTTAATCAATTTCAGTTTTTTCTTAATAGCATCCATAGAATAAACAACTCTTTGTAGTAAATGACCTACGCCATATATAAAGAGAACATCAAATATACTTAGAAGCAGCTTATTTCGATCAAACCCGAAATTCAAGAAAACTCCCAATACACAGATAATTATCATTGCAGGTAATGCATAGAAATTTACTTTTCCACGACAAAAAAATGCAAGCGTTAAAATTGCAGGAGATAAAAACTGAGCCAAATGATATGTATATGCAAAATAAAGCGAAAGTCCACCTACTAAGATAATTTCTGTTACTACATATAATTCACTTTGTAATTTATATAATATGACAGGTATGACATAAGACAGAAATGTACTTATAAAAACAATCTCAAGTGGAAAGTTTGGATTATCTTGATATGTCAAAGTAACAATTGCAACAATCCAAGTGATCCGAATAAGTATCATTACCCATTCCTGCCAAAGTAACTTATTTTTTATGTCATTCAACTTTCATATACCCCCTATCAAGATGAATATTATACATATCCCCTATTTTTCCATTTTCATCATAGCAAGGTTATGACACTTTGTCACTGCCTTATATTACATTCTTTTTGCTATGTTAGTAGCCGAAACATGTCACTAATATTAAGGGAGTGAACAAAATATGTGTATTTTAAAAGTACAGAACTTAACTAAGAAAATTGGAAGGCGCACACTCGTTAATCAATTATCATTTGATGCTCGAAAAGGAGAAATTCTTGGTCTTCTAGGCCCAAATGGTGCTGGAAAATCCACTACAATTAAAATGATTGTTGGCTTAATCTCCAAAACCAGTGGAACAGTCACAATTAACAAAAAAGACACAAGCAAAGACTTTAAAGAAGCTATGAAACATATTGGAGTGATTGTTGAGAATCCTGATTTATACAAATTTTTATCTGGCTATGATAACCTCCTTCACTTCTCTAGAATGACACCTAATATTCCAAAAGAACGTTTAGATGTGGTTGTTTCTTTAGTTGGGTTGGAAAAAAGTATTCATAATAAAGTTTCCACTTATTCTTTAGGAATGAAACAGCGGCTTGCTCTTGCAATTGCTTTGGTACACAAACCTGCCCTTCTCATTTTAGATGAACCTACAAATGGATTAGACCCTCAAGGAATTAGAGATTTAAGGTTTCATTTAAAACAACTAGCTACAGACGAAAATGTAGCAATTGTTGTTTCAAGCCATCTAATGGCCGAAATGGAAATGATGTGTGATCGCATCGTTATTATAGACAAAGGAGATTTAATTGGTATACATGATATAAAAGATATTACGAAAGAACAGATACAAGCTGTACAATTTGAAGTAGACCGAACAGACTTAGCAATCCCACTCTTACAAAAATCAGTAATAGGTGAAGAAATCATAACAAATCAAAATGTCATTACGATCAAAATAAGTAAAGAACATATACCTGAAATTTGCGATACATTAGCCAAAAATGGAGTGAATGTTTATGGTGTTCAAACCATTAAAACAACTTTAGAAGACAAATTTATTGAAATGACTGGAGATGGAGTGCACAATGATTAATCTAATAAAAAATGAAAATATGAAAATTTTCAAACGAAAAAGAACTTGGATTATGATAGGTGTTATGGTTGTATTTATTTTCATTCAATTCCTAAACGTAAAGCTTTCCAGCCAAGTTAATTATGGGGATGACTGGAAGACATCTCTTATTGAAGAAAATGCATTACTTCAAGTTGAAAAAGAATCTCTAAAATTACCTATTGAAAAAATAGAAAATGAAAAAAAACTTTTACTAAATAATTATTACATTGACAGTAATATAAAACCAACAAACAATGCTTGGTTCTTTACGATTGGACAAAGTACAAATTTTTTAATAGCTATCTCCATTATTACACTCATAATAGCTGGTGAAATTGTTGCAAGTGAATTTCAATCCGGTACAATTAAATTTTTATTAACACGAACCGCTACTCGCACACAAATATATTTTTCTAAATATATTTCTACTTTATTATTTGGATTTTTCTTAATCGTAATGACGTTCCTTCTTTCCATTCTATTTAGTGGTATTCTTTTAGGCTTTGATGGAATAAATGGTGAATACTTATTTGTCAAAGATCATGCCGTTCAAAAAACAAGCTTCCTTCAGGCACTAATTGGTAGCTTATTATTTAAGATTCCTTACTTAATTATTGTTGCAACTTTAGCATTTATGATTTCAGCGGCGTTTAAAAGCACTACATTCTCTATCGTATTTTCTCTTTTAGTAGCAATTGCAGGTTTTGTCATGAGTATCTCATTAAAAGGTTTCAGCTGGACAAAATATTTCATCTTCTCTCATACGGATTTATCAAGTTTCGTATATGAGAATCCCCCTGTAGAGGGCATGACTTTCAGTTTTTCTATACTATTTATCTTAACTCATATATTCATCATGCATGGAATTGCATACCCCATATTCGTAAAAAAAGATGTCGCTTAAATTTTTTATTAAAGACTGGAGGAAAATACATTGAAAAAAAGATGGATTAAATTCTGTATATTAATAACTCTTATACTTACTGGTTGTTCAAATTCCGAAAGTAAAACAAAAGAACAACAACTGGAGCTATCCGCTACTGATGTTAAAACGTTAACATTAGATAACCGTAACGGCAATATTGATATTTCAACAAATCCTAAATCAGATAAAATAGAGGCTTCTATTACTGCAAAGGCTAAAGGTATCAGCATGGATAAATTAAAACTAGATCTTTCAGCCAAAAATGGAATTGCAACTTTAAACACTTCTTTTGATGGACAATTTTTTAGCAATAGCGAAACTTGGGTTGATGTCAAACTATCATTACCTAAAAACATAAAAGTTGAATTTAAAAAAACTCATAGAGACGGCGATATCAAAGTCTCTAACCTCGATTCAGATATAAATATACTTAATGTCAACGGTAATATTGACATTTCCAACGTTAATGGAACTGTAAGTGTAACAAATAGAGATGGAAATGTAGATATTGTGCATACAAAGTCTGACATTAATCTTGATAATAACAACGGCAAAGTTGTTATTAAGGATATAAAAGGATCTATAAGAGCCAAAATTGGTGATGGTTCAGCCGCTATCAATAATATTGAAAAGAATGTTACCATCTTAGGTGCTAAAAGCGATAAAATAAAAGTAAATAATGTTAAAGGGAAAATAACTTTTAATAAATAAAATTGATTTACTTATACAGGATAAAAACCAACCGCATTTTTTAATAATTCGGTTGGTTTTTTCCTTAAATACACCTTAATAATTTCTGAATATTCAATTATTTAATTTCAAATAATCCCAATCACATTCAAAAAGACAATGACAATCGCAATCGGAGCGACAAATCGAAGCAAGAATACCCAGCAAGTGAACAATGCTTTCCCGTAATTACCGCCAATAAAAAATTCAGCTTCTAATACCTTTTTCTCCATTTTAAATGAGACGAAAATACTAATAAACAAAGCTCCAAGTGGCATTAAAATATTACTAGATAAAAAGTCTACCGCATCAAAAATATTTTTACCAAAGATTGTAATATCATTCCATACACCAAATGAAAGTGCAGATGGGATACCAACTAAGAAAATTAAAAATCCAATGATCCATGACAATTTCTTTCTTCTTTCCTGCTGTCCATTCGCTAGTGCTGAAACAACCGTTTCAAGTAGTGAAAACGCAGATGTTAACGTTGCAAATGTGAATAGTGCAAGAAATACTGTTAAGAAAAAGCTACCAAATGGAATTTGACTAAAAACTGAAGGTAACACAATAAATAGTAACCCTGGTCCTTCTGTCGGTTCCATTCCTAGTGAAAATACTGCTGGGAAAATAGCTAGACCAGCGAATAAAGAAACAAATAAGTTTAGTCCAACAATTGTTACCGCTGAGCGTGGCAAACTTTCTTTTTTATTTAAATAAGAACTATACGTGACCATGATGGATATCCCAATGCTAATAGCAAAGAATGATTGCCCCATTGCAAACAAAATACTTTCTGATGTGATTTTTGAGAAATCAGGCTGTAAGAAGAATTTGACTCCTTTCATCGCATCATCAAGTGTTAAGGAGCGTACAATAAGAGCAACAAACAGAACGAACAATGCTGGTAACATATATTTACTCGCTTTTTCGATTCCATTTTGTACCCCTTTTGATACAACCCAAATCGTAATAAACATAAAAGCAAAATGGCCAACAATTGCCCAAACCGGATCCCCAATTGTTTCTGTAAATAGTGAACTATAATTTTGCTGCGGTGTAATCAGTTGTCCAGTTATCCCTCTGAATAAATAGATTAATACCCAGCCACCAACAACACTATAAAATGATAACAAAATAAAACAAGTTCCAACGCCAAGACGTCCAATCCAATGCCAGCCTGTATTTGGTGCGATACTTTTAAATGCTCCGATTGCTTGTTTTTGTGTACTGCGCCCTATCATAAATTCAGCTACCAATAACGGAAGACCTATTAATACCGTAAACAATATAAAGATTAAAAAGAATGCTCCTCCCCCGCTCTTTCCAGCAATATAAGGAAACTTCCATATTGCTCCAAGCCCAATTGCAGATCCTGCTGCAGCCATTATAAATCCTAATTTCGAAGTCCACTGCTCCGTCTGTTTCATCCTATTTTCCTCCTAATTACATCTTTTTATATTAATAAATAAATATTATTAACCAATCCAAATAAACCCTCCATTTCTTCCTATATATAATAAAAAAATGGCCCAGCATCTCTTTATATAAAGAGACGCTAAGCCATTTACTTAACGCGGTACCACCCTTATTGATTCCATTATGAATCCACCTTAGCAGTAATCGTTTGATTACAAACCTGTTATCGAAGGTTAACCGTTAAGATTTACTAAGAATTAGACTTCTGTTCCACCTTACTGCTCCTAGGCGAGTTCAGGATGTCATTTGACTATGTCACACCAACCCATAGCTCTCTGTACAAACACATGACCTTACTACTCCTATTCAACGCACTCTAATATTCTGAATATAATTTCTTTTGAAATTACTACGAATTATATCGGTTATATTTATGACTGTCAAGTAAGTTATTTATTTTTTTGTCGAAAGAAAGAAACTTAACTGTACAAATTTCTATCACTAAAAAAGAATCTTCGCAACAAGCGCGAAGATTCTTTTTCTTTATGGCACGAGACGCGTACAATCTCTCGGAAATGCACTCGCTTCTCTCACATTTGATAGTTCTAAAAACTTATATACAAGCCTTTCTAACCCAATCCCAAAACCACCATGAGGCGGACATCCATATCGGAATGTATTAATATAAGACTCGAAGTTTTCTGGCTGTAACCCTTTTTCTTTAAAAGAAGCAAGTAACATACGATACTCATGAATTCGCTGCGCACCTGATGTAATCTCTAATCCTTTATATAATAAGTCAAAAGAATCCGTAACAGCTTGATTTTCTTTATTCGGCATCGTGTACATCGGTCTCGCTTCTTTCGGATAATGTGTGATAAAGACAAAATCACTACCGTATGTTTCCTTCACATATTTTCCAACTAGTTTTTCCCCTTCTGTATCTAAGTCGCCTGCTGGTGATTCTTTTCGGTACTTTGTTTTTAAAATGCTCTGCGCCTCTGCAAGTGTAATCTTTGGAATTTCTGTAATTATAGGAACCGTAACTTGCAAGAGCACTAATTCTTTTTCACATTTCTGTCCTACTTGTTCAAACATATAACGTAAAACATCTGCCTCTAATGCCATCACTTCATAAAAGTCTTCAATAAAACCCATCTCTACATCTAATGATATATATTCATTCAAATGACGAGAAGAGTTATGATGCTCAGCTCGATAAACAGGAGCAATTTCAAAAACAAGTTCAAAACCACCTGCTACCATCATCTGTTTATAAAACTGAGGAGATTGAGCTAAATATGCCTCTTTCTGAAAATAAGGGAGTTTAAAAACATTCGCTCCCCCTTCTGCTCCTTGAGAAACGATTTTCGGCGTAAATATACGTGTGAAATCGTTCTCTATTAAAAATTCACTAAATGCCTGTACGAGCGTAGATTGAATCGTAAAAATGGCTTGTATCCGTTCATGCCGAATCGATATGACGCGCTCATTCAACATTTGATCTAAACCAACTTGCAGCTTTCTTTTATTCACTTCAAAAGGAAGTGGCTCAGCAGTATTTAACACTTTTACTTCTTCTACAAGCAGTTCCACACCTAATTCTGTTTTTGTGGTTTCCACAAGTTCGCCAATAATTTGAACAACACTTTCTACGTCTACTTTATATCCCGCTAATTCTTTTTCTAACACGCATTGAATAACACCTGTTCGATCACGTAATAATAAAAAACTGATATTCCCCAAATGCCGAATTTTTTTCACCCAACCTTGTAGTAAAACCACCTTTTTACTACATGTTTTACATTCACGAACGAGTGACCGCTTCATTGATTGATCCATTATTGTTTCCTCCTATATTTTCATATTTATTTACATTATTGTTATCATCATCATCATCCACGGCCACTCACCTCCTTTCAAAGAATACAAAAATCCGCCCCTATAAATAGGGACGGATTTTTCCGCGGTACCACCCAAATTGTCATACTGACCATCTTAAACCTGATAACGGTAGGTACCGTTTGCTTTTACTAACCTTCACGTTCAAAGCAACGCTCACAGATGTCTTTCCATCATGCGGTATCGCAATCTTTTCAGCAGTTGATTGCTCTCTGGAGACCCTTACATCATGTACTTTTCCTGTTCACCACTTTTTATATTTACAGAGTATTCTATTCCTTTAAAAGAGAAAATGCAAGGTGTTTTTTCATTATTTTCTGATTTTAATTTCAAATTCATTCTGAAACAATTTCTTCTAATGTCATTCCTCTCGAATCTTTCACTAAAACAACATCAGTTTGATTTGCCACTTCTTCAAGTTCTTTTGCATCATGACTTCCCCTCCCACTCAGAAAGAAACTATTTCATTACATAACAATTTGTTTTCCTAGGCATATTATTAGTAAATTTCTTCTGGAGGTCTATACATGAGAAAAATTATAAGTTTCTTACTCTTACTATTGTGCACGATAATGACAAATCAAGCATACGCTTATTCCCCACAATCATTACCCATCTCACAGAATTCAAAACAATGGAAAGTAAATATTGACGAAGTAAAGAAAACAGACAAAAACATGTTACAACCTAAAAAAGATGTTTTTCACACGTATCACTTCTCAGTACAAAACATTGGAAAAGATGAAGTATATAACGTACAAGTGGAAGTATTCCGAAATGAATCAAACACGGAAACAAAATATGAACTCTTTTCTTTAAAAGAAGCTCGATTAGCAAGTGGAAAAACAGGGTTTGAACATGCAAATTTCCCTGTTTCTGTAAAAACAAACGAGGTAGATGTCATGATTACATGGCAAGAACATCCTTTCCGTGCAATGCGAAATGGTCAAAAAGTTGAGGGAAGAAAGTTTAAAGAGCATTTTGTTTTTAAGGAATCTCAAAAATAAAATTCTTCTACAAGATTAGAAAAGATTTCTTGCAATAATCATATCTATATCTTCAAACTTATAAAACAAATATATTAAATGGAAAATTGCGTTGGTCTTTCTAAGAAATATTAGGAAAGAATGACGCTTTTTTGTATCATTCTTTTTCCCTTTAAAAACTCTAACTACCTTTCAACTTCCTAGCGTGGCTCCATTAAATGACCTTAATGCAGAATATTTAATTTAGCAAGCAGGAAAAACCTCAGTCAATCACTAATAACCAATGTGGAATGAAAAATACTGATTAAAATTCACCTGATAAATGGAGGTTGAAAATTATGACTCATACCAACTATGCACTAACAACAGGAAAAACAGAACGAGCAATTATCATTGGGGGTGGTATTGGAGGGTTACTAACTGCAAGAGTACTTTCTACCTACTATAAAGAAGTGCTTATAGTCGATA
Organism: Bacillus sp. 105MF; assembly: GCF_000374885.1. Taxonomy (NCBI): domain Bacteria; kingdom Bacillati; phylum Bacillota; class Bacilli; order Caryophanales; family Bacillaceae; genus Bacillus; species Bacillus sp. 105MF. The sequence goes on from NZ_KB895578.1 coordinate 127,713, forward strand.
AAGATACTTTTCCAGAAAGACCTGACAACCGTCCTGGTACTCCACAAGCCTTCCATCCACATCGTTTTACCCAGCGTGGTAAATTAATTACAGAACGACTCTTTCCAGGCTATGAAAATGATTTAGCAGCACAAGGTGCACCCTCAGTACTAAATAAAACCATCCATAACATGAATCAATACGGTACGATAGAAATGCAATATCCACGGAATGATGTCAAGTTCAGTAGAGCTTTGCTTGAATGGACACTTCGTAAACAAGTACAAAAAATTTCTAATATTAGTTTTCTCACAAATCATAACGTAATTGGTTTATTAATGACGATTGATCAAACAACTGTTACAGGAGTCCAAGTCTCAGAACGCGGAAAATCTGAACAAGTACGAACACTAAATGCTGATTTGATAGTTGATGCTAGTGGTCGTTCCTCTAAACTCGTAAATTGGCTTCAAGATCAGGGTTATGATGTGCCAGATTCAGATCGCTTGAAAGTCTCCCTTGGATATAGTACTCGCCGCTATAAGGTTCCCTCCCACCTACTACATCTCACAGAAAAATGGGACACAATCAATATTGCAGGGCAGCCAACTAAAGAAACTTTTACAGGTGTCTTTTCCTTTATTGAAAATAATATAGCCGAGGTGCTAATCTATCGTCCTGGTGGACATTATCCTCCTACAAATGCCGAAGAGTTTGAGCAGGTTATTTCTCAGCTCCCAAGTCCGATAATTGGAGAAACATTGCATGAGTTTGAACCAATATCCTCTCCTCGGAGTTATCGTGTTCCAGAACTGTTTCGTCATCACTTTGAACAAATGGATCGATGGCCCTCTGGATTGTTAGTCTTGGGAGACGCATTCTGTATTTACGATCCAATTTTCGGTCAAGGAATGACCGTTGCTGCAATTGAAGTAGAAGTACTCGAGTCTTGCTTGCAAGAACAACAAAATAATCCTACTCCCTTTTTTGAACAAAGAGTTCTCAAAAAAATGCAAGATGTAATCGAACCAGCTTGGTGGCTCAATTGTGCTACTGATTTGCAGTGGAAAGGTGTCGAATATGTGAGTTCACAGCAATTGAAAGGGATTTCTTTTGGCCAAAAATATATGGATTTATTTCTTAAATATGCCACAACCGAGCGTGATTTCAAATTATACGGAATGTATTGGGCAGTAAACTCATTAGCAATCTCACCACATACTATATTTGATCCACAGCTAGTAACTACCATTCTCACTTCATCTACTGAAGGACAGCGCTTCCTTGATGAACTCTTGCTAGCCCATGGTCAATCATTAGATGTAGTATTAAATCAAATTGTACCTACTTTCTCTCAGACAGCCTTTGCGTCAGTGAATCAATAAATCTGGAAAACTCCTAGATGACTGGATAGGTAATTTTTGATAGTAAATACAAATAATAAAGAAACCCCGGCATAATCGGTGTTATGCCAGGGTTTCTTTATTATTCATTCATATTCTTAATTTGTACTAATTCCTCTTGCCGCCCAAATCCGATCAATTTCCGCCGCATGTTGCCCACCATATAGAAGAGCATCTGCTTGTTTAATCGCTTTTGCCCCATCACGGAATTTAGCATTTGGCGTTAATGACCAGTGCGATTGTAAAATGATTTTTGTGGCTACATCACGGCCAAAGGATTGTGCCATTTCATACTCTCCTTGGGACCAAATTTCTCCGTCTGCATGTACTTCATTTTGCACATCTCTTGGGTACACCTTATTATTATCTAATCGACGCAAACATGTTGGATTTGAACTTGAATAAGAAGTCGCATCCCATTCTCCTACACATGCTTTTCCATATCCTGTAGTTGATGTAGCATCTTCATAAGTTGCACCTAAGAAATCTCCAAATCCCTCTCCCATCGCCCCACCTTCTGGAGAGCTACCAAAGCCCGGAACTTGATTATCTTGAATCGAATGCCCATATTCATGTGCGATGATTCCTGCATCTTCAGCATCATCTACTCCACCAGTTCCGAATGTTAAATCTTTTGTTGACGGAGAATAGAAAGAATTATCATCTCTCGTTCCGTTCACATTTACTTTAATAGAGCGATTGTTAATGTTCTTAAATCCTATTTGCTGGATATAACGTTGTAAAGTGTCGATATGATAATATGCCATTACATCTTCAAAACTATCATTTGAACGTGTGTAATTAAATTGAAGAGTTGAAGATTTTGTTTTTGCCTTTGAAGAAATTGTGACATAATCTCCAACTAAAAAGCCTGTTCCATTTAAGCCTTTTAAAGTAACTGTTTTTAATTGATTATTTAATGCTGCTGAATCTGCATCATTATTATCCTTTAATCCAGTTACACTACCACTTGTTACGACAGGATTCGGCAAAAACACTTTCCCTGTTCCCTCCGCTTTACGGTTTATATCTACCTTTTTTAGTAGTTTTCCATTTTCAGCGTCAATGAATGTTTCCCATGCACCAAATGGTTGATTGGAGTGAACTACAACTCGGTATACAGGAATGGCAACTCCCTCTTCAATGATATACCCGAATTCTTTCATTGTTGGAGCCCATAAATTTTGTTCACTTTCTCCACCAACATATACCTTTGATTTTTGCTCTGCATCTTTTTCACTAATTTTTTGCTTTATTTCTTTCACATTTTGAACAGGCTGATAATCAGAAACAGCAAGTACCCCTTGTCCTTTTCCATTAAGAGTCACGGTTATTTGTTTTGAAAATACAGGGGAACCATTTACTACTTGTTGAAATCTAACATATGAAGCTACCTGTGTATCAGTAGTTGAAATATACTGTAAGTCTGATAGATCTGTCTTTAATGAATATTGCGCGGCATTCGCTTTTAAATATTCGGCTGCTTTTTCCTGAGGAGAATACCTGTCTATCTTTACTTGTTTCTCTTCTACCGCTGAAACAACCGATACTGTACCTAACACTAACGGTATTGCTGTAGCAATTGCTACCATCCTTTTTTTGAACATTAGAATCACTCTCCACTCTCTTAATAAATTTTGAATGTACGAGTAATTCTATAAGATCAATTATATTACCTTTATCTTTTTTATATTAATACAGAAAGTAATATTTTCTCAATATTTGTGTATCAAAATGATAAATACTTTCGAAAGATATTATTCGCTATGGATATTAAGCAGAAATGTTTGTTTTTAATTAGACATTTACCAATCGTAACTCATATGGTGGCAATAAAAAAACGGGCTATTTTTTACCTAACGATAGGTTGAAAATTGTTTTAATGCATGCTATTCTGAATATGATCTTACATGTTAGGAGGCTCAATTATGAGTAAAAGTGAGGAAACCCTTTCTGCAATAATCGAGGCAAGCTATCGTTTATTCGCAGAGCACGGAATCGCTAAGACCACATACACAATGATTGCCGAGGAAGTCGGAATCGCAAAACCATCTATTTATTATTACTTCAAATCTAAAGATGCGTTAATCGAAGGCTTATTTGATGAGCTATGTCAGGCAGTTCAATTTTCAACCTTCTTTAAGACTGATGAATTTACAAAAAACAATTTTATTGAAAAATGTATTGAAATTGGTTTAAACATAATCGATGAACAAGATAAAGATCCTTATTTTAACCGTGTCCTACAAGAATACTTGTTACTTGCATCTAGAAATAACAATTATAATGAACGGCTCCTTTCCATACAAAGAGAATATTTAAAGGGATTTGAAGCACTTCTTACTAAAGCAAATTCATTGCAACTTATTGAGGATGATAACCTGACAGCCAAAGCTCATATGCTCGCATTGGTGCTTGATAATATCGGGAATTTCATGATGTTTGATACAAACATGGATTATAAACAAATATGGATTGAAGCTGTGCATAGCATATTTAAAGGACGTGTTTCCCATGGAAATTAAAAGAAGAATTATTGGATTAGATTTTGCTAGAGCATGGGCTATGTTTGGAATGCTAATTGTTAATTTCATGGTTATAACCGGGGCTGAAGGTAATGGCCCCCCATGGTTAATAGCCTTTATGTCACTATTTGAGGGTCGCGCTTCTGCTCTATTTGTCATACTTGCAGGTATAGGAATCTCCCTTATGACTAAATCATCCGTTTCTAGTAGTAATCCAATTAAAATTATGGCTAGTCAAAAAATGATTTGGAAGCGATCGTTGTTCTTATTTGTATTAGGCTTATTGTTATACACAATCGACTGGACAGGTGATATATTACACTACTACGGCGTGTATCTCTTTATTGCAGCCTTCTTCATTACAATAAATAAAAAGATATTGCTTTGGTTATCGATACTCATTTTACTCATTACACAATACCTCCAATTAACCTTTAATGCCTTTGAAGGCTGGGGAGGCCCCATTCCTTTTATAAACTATATAGATTTCTGGTCAGTAAAAGGATTCCTCCGTAATTTATTCTTTAACGGCTACCACCCTATTTTCCCATGGTTCTCGTTCTTCTTAGTTGGTATGTTGATTGGACGAATGAATCTTCATAATAATAAAATTAGAAAAAAACTATTAATAATCAGCCTAATCATTTCAACAACTGCTGAATTGTTGTCAAAAGTATTGACTCATTTTTTCATCCCCTATATCGGAAAAGAATCCTCTACCTTTTTATTTAATACAGGACCTATTTTACCAAACATTTTATACATCTTATCTGCCACCGGATCTGCTTTAATAATCTTGATCCTTTGCTTATTTATTACTGAGAGGTATGAAAAAAATTGGTTTATTGGGGCCATCGTTAAAACCGGACAATTAACTTTAACTCATTATGTAAGTCACGTCATTTTAGGCATCGGAACATTGATCCTTTTACACAGACTTGAAAATCAATCTTTATCTTTCGTATTAATATTTGCCATTTGTTTCTTCATTTTTAGTATTTTATGGAGAAATAAATTTTCTAGAGGACCTATAGAGTGGGTTATGAGAAAAACCACTGGATAAGTTATTAATTTATCACTCTATTTTTCCATATATAGGGGAATACTGTATAACATTATGTAATAAATTACTGATAACACATACTATTTTACATGGCATAATCCAAAGTTGAGGTAATGTATTGGAGACTTACACTTTTAACTCGATACGTTTGTCCGTTAATAAGACCGACTGAGCTTCTAATACCTCTTAACAGAGCTCTGTCCGCATGTGTTAAACTTGGATGAAAAGCTCCTTGTCCACTTTCTAACTTTGAAAGATCAAATAAATTGTTGTATTTCTTTTAAATAATAATAGTTAATTCATGCTTGATTTGAATAAGCATCTCAATAGTAATGAGATGCTTTGTTTTTGTCTGAGGAAATCATCAGTTTCTTTATTCATAACGTTCCTAAAATCGCTTCTGTATGATTGACTGACAGATGTTCCATGATGTTAATTAATATTGTTTAACGTCATTTGGTCGATTACAATCCATCTTTTTCTTCTCAGCTTCTTCTATATTCCATTCATCTCCCCAAAAAAGTGTAACTGTATCTTCAGCTTGCAAATTTTGATAAGCGTCTACTCTCTCTGTAACCCCATTATCAATTATATTTAACTCATCATTTAAGTTAATTATTGAAGGTTCAAATTCCTTTTCTGAATCATTTCGTTTATTAGTAGTCATACAACATCTCTCCTGTATAATGAAATACTTACCATACACAACGATAGTATTTCTATTTTATGTAAGCTTATACCTTTACGAACACTTGATTACGTATCTGTATGAATTATTTAAGGGCGCAACATATTTGTACCAGAGCCACTAATCGTATAGTATACATGTACTTTCAGATAGATAAGCAATGTTTATGTACACATAAAAAAGGAAGAGAATTTTTATAATTCTCTTCCTTTTTAAGTAGGGAAACTTTCATGTTCTTTAGTTATTCAGTTCATCGAAAAATGCTGTAGAATTTACCCTTTCTATTATAACAATATAAAATATAAATAAATTTGAAATATTATATATTGAAATTTATTTATATTGTTATAAGTACTTTCTATAATAATGGTATAAACATTTATCACATCTTACAAGAAAGAGGAGGAAATAATATGAAAATCGCAATGGCAGTTTTGAAATTTGTAGGTGGAGTACTTCCATTAGTTCAAGAACTTTTAAAAGCATTTTTGTAAGTTTATCATTCAGCAATTATTTATAAGGATTATCATACTTTTGTTTTATAAGGTAAAATAGCATTTTTGTTTAAATTTATACACAGTTTATATACAATTCAGACACATTTAACATGATGAGTTTCTGAAAATTGGTGGTAATATTAACTTGTTGAAAACGACATGTTTCGACAAATACAAATAACCCTCTTTACCCCTGAATCCCTGCCCGACATTCCGCAGGGATTCTTGTAATTTTTTACGCTCCATTCTCAAGTTACTTTTATAAAAAATTCGAACTTTCCATCTATATCCTATTTTTCATTTAGCTAGCTGGACTCAGTTTAATACGAACCTTTTTCTCACCTAAAGAAATTTCATCCTCTTCTTGTGACAATGCTTTAAACGTAAATTGTTTTACTAATAAATTTTCTTCTAATAAATCTTTATGCTTTGTTAGAGTGTTTTGTAATTCATCCTCTGTATCCAAAATAACATCTACTCGTAAATTAACTGGTAAATTCAATTGTTTTCGATACTCTTGAACAGCTCGAATAAATTCTCGCGCCACTCCTTCTTGTAATAGTTCATCTGTCACATTCGTATCTAACATTACCGTATATTGTCCATTTGTAGTATTAGAAAACCCTACTTTGGGTACTTGTTCTACTAATACATCTTCAAGCGTTACAACAACTTCTTCCCCAGATACAAGCTTACACAATGCTTTTTCAGTCGAAACAAAGTTTTGTACTTCTTCTTGCGATAATTGTTTTAGCCATTGATTTACAGCGTTAACGTTCTTCCCGAACTTCGGTCCTGCAGTCTTAAAATCGAGCTTTAATTGGTACGATGTATATTGTGTTTCATCTAATTCTACATGAAATGCTTTTACGTTCAGTTCATCCATAACAATATCACGATAGGATTCCCAGTCCACTTTCTGCTCATGGTGCTCAAGTAATACAAGCTCTGCTAATGGTTGCTTCACTTTTAATCCATGCTGATTTCGGTTGCTACGTCCCAACTCAACAACTTGTAAAACGGCATTCATTTCTTGCTCTAACTTGGTTTGAATAAGCTTTTCATCCGCTGTTGGATAATCTGTTAAATGAACACTATTTCCTTCTAAGTTAAGATGAATATCTTCCGCGACAAATGGAGTAAACGGAGCAAGTAATTTACTAAGCGTAACAAGCACTTCATGAAGCGTTTCATATGCAGCTGCCTTTTCAGGATTCATGCCAGACTCCCAAAAACGATTGCGCGAACGTCTTACATACCAGTTACTAACCTCATCTACAAGAACCGCAATTTCACGCGCTGCATTTGTAAATTGATACTCGTCTAATGCATTTCTTACTTGTTTCACTGTACTATGAAGACGTGATAATACCCACTCATCTAATTTCGTCCGCTTGACCTCATACTTTTCTTTTGGATTGTATTTATCTAAGTTTGTATATAAAACATAGAAGCTATATACATTCACAAGTGTATCTACTAGTTTTGACTTCGCCTCTTGCACAGTTCTTTCAGAAAAACGCTTTGCATTCCAAGGTGCACTATCAACAAGAAGTGCCCACCTTAATGCATCTGCACCAAATTTCTCGACTAATTCTACTGGATCTAATGCATTCCCTTTACTTTTAGACATTTTCTGTCCTTGTTCATCTAACACATGCCCAAGAGATAATACACGTTTATATGGTACTTTTCCCGTATATAAAGCCGCTACTGCTAATAAACTATAAAACCAACCACGCGTTTGATCGACACCTTCAGCGATTACATCAGCTGGAAATTGTTCCTCAAAAAGCTCTTTATTTTCAAACGGATAATGATACTGTGCAAATGGCATCGAACCGCTATCAAACCAAACGTCGATTACTTCTGGCGTACGAGTCATCGAACTACCACATTTTTCACAGCATACCTTCACTTCATCTACATACGGTTTATGCAGTTCTAAATTTTCTGCTGTATGCCCTACGCTATGCTTTCTTAATTCATCGATGCTCTTCGGTGCAAATTGATGATCACAGTTTTTGCATTCCCATACGTTTAACGGTGTTCCCCAGTATCGTTTTCGGCTAATATTCCAGTCCACCATATTCTCTAAAAACTTTCCAAATCGCCCATGTTTCATATGCTCTGGATACCATGTGACTGCATCATTATTCTTTAAGAATGTCTCTTTGATCTCAGTTGTCCGAATGAACCAGCTTTCTCCAGCATAATACAAGAGTGGTGAATCACAGCGCCAGCAATGCGGATAACTATGTTCATATTTTTCTTTAGAGTATAACAATCCTTCCTGCGCTAAGTAACGAACAATATCAACATCACATTCTTTCACAAACTTCCCTTGTAAAAATGGAACAGCTTCCGTATACTTACCTTGTTCATCCACAACATGAAGGAATGATAATCCTTGATTCTGTACAACTTTATAATCATCTTCTCCATACGCTGGTGCGATATGAACAAGCCCCGTACCACTATCTCCCGTAACAAAGTCTGTCGAAATAACACGATAGCCATTCGTAACTTCATCCATAGGAAATGGTGCTGCATATGAAGTACCTACTAATTCTTCTCCTTTATGGGTAGACAATACTTGATAATCTTCTTTTAATACATTGCTTGCCAGCTCTTTTGCAACAATATAAACCGAATCAGCTTGCTGTGCTTTCACATACTCCATATCTGGATGTACAGCAAGTGCTACATTGGCTGGAAGAGTCCATGGCGTTGTTGTCCATCCAAGAAAGTATTCATTTTGACTATGCAATACTTTAAACTTTACCGTTGCACTTAAATCTTTTACTGTTTTATATCCTTGCGCTACTTCATGTGAACTAAGTGATGTTTGACAACTTGGACAGTATGGCGAAACTCGATGTCCTTTATATAGCAGCCCTTTTTCATGAATAGTCCCAAGAATATGCCATACACTCTCGATATAAGGATTTTCCAAAGTTACGTACGGGGCTTCCATATCGACCCAATATCCAATGCTCTCAGTAAATTCACGCCACTGCTTCTCATACGTAAATACACTTTCTTTACATTTTTGAATAAATGGTTCAATTCCGTACTCTTCAATCTCATGTTTACCAGAAATACCAAGCTGTTTTTCAACTCCCAATTCTACCGGTAATCCGTGTGTATCCCATCCAGCTTTTCGAAGTACTTTATATCCAGTCATTGTTTTATATCTCGCTACTAAATCTTTAATCGTCCGTCCGAGCGCATGCCCCACGTGTGGCAGTCCATTTGCAGTTGGTGGCCCCTCATAAAAAATGAAAGATTGTGCACCTTCACGATTTCGAATGGATTGTTCAAAGATATTCTGCTTATTCCACTGCTTGCGAATTCGTGTTTCTCTCCCTACAGCTGATTCTTTTACATTTACCCTCTCCATTTACAATCACTCCTTTGAAAATTTGTAAAAGCACACAAAAAACCCGTCCCTATAAATAGGGACGGGTTTACCCGCGTTACCACCCTAATTCTATTAGCATCTTAACTAATAGCACTTAGCAACGTACTAACATACGCGTTCTTTGTAACGGTAGACATCCGTCCGAGCTTACTTTATTCAGCCACGGCTCCTCGGAGATGATTTTCAAATAAAGTCTGTACACCGGCTTTCAGCAAGGCGCCGGCTCTCTGGGGAACAGTACAATATTTTACTCTTTCTCGTCTTCAGATTTGTATACTTTTATTAAAAGTTATTTTATTCCATGAAACAGACAATTGTCAATCAATTCAAAAATATATTTTCATTTTCGTCCTAGTTCTCGAATTTTATACATCATGAACAGTTGCTATTACTTTATTGTTTCCCACACTTCCTCTAACTTTTCATCTTCTTCTGCAAGCTCTGCAAAAAATCCAGTTTCATCCTCATGAAGAACAGTTTCAAGTTCTGCTTTCGCTTCAGCATTTCGATTTAAAACAGCTAAATAGCATGCTCTGTTGTATCGAACTAATAAATCTGAAGAATCGAAAGATAGTATATGATTTGTTAGTTCTTCTGCCCTTTCTGTTTTTCCAATCTGATGATAAGACGCTGCTAAAGCGAGAAACATTGCATGATCTTGCGGATGGTGCAGTACTCCCTCTTCCAGCATTGCAATAGACTCTTCAAATCTTTCTTCACTTTGATATATTTCCGCTAGAGCAAGGAATGCACGGCTCACAAAAGGCATTCTTTCGATTAATTGTAAACAGATCTTTTCTGCCTGTTTTTCTTCCCCTAACATGAACAAAACATTTGAATGTAACAAGAGCATGTCATAATCATTTGGCTCTTCTTTACTCATCTGCTTTATTATTTCAAGAGCATCTCTTAACATCTCTTCATTTTCATCACCATGTTCGATGAGAAGATTTACAAGTTGCCGTGCCGCGCTAGTATTCCAAATGTTTTCTAAAGATGTTTGTAATACATCTATCGCTTCTGTAATCATATTCCCATTTTCATAAAATATCGCTAAACGCTGCGCTGCCATACTATTTTTAGCATTAAATTTTAAGGAAATTTCAAATAAATCAATAACAATTGTAATAAGTGAAATTTCTTTCGCACGGTTTTTCATTCGATAAAATGCTCTTGTAAGGATTGATTTCTTTGGCTCTTCATTTTGTTGTTGCTTACTCAGTCTCTCAGCAAGTGCAGATGCAGCGTACATAAATGCAGTACTTCTTTCTTTTTTCTTAATTGGCAGCAAATGAAGGGACTCTCGTATTTGAGATAATTTCCGCCTTTGTTCCATCGCTTGAACATACACTTCAAATACACGTTCATTTTCAATATCTTGCTTTATTAAATTTGTAACAAATGTAATTGCTTCCGGATTTCGCTTTTTAACAAGTACTTTTGCATAATGATATCGTACTTCCACATGTTCTTCATCCATTTGCAAAGCTTCTTCCATTAGTTCTTGTTCTTTATCTACATCTTTCATGGCGCCATATACATATGCAAGAGCGTCTAAACGCCACATTTCATTCACTCTGCCAGCCAATTTCTCTAACTCAGATAGAAGCTCTTTATGAAGAGAATTTTCTACTGAAAGCTCTGCCAAATACTCCATATTTACAATCATCGGTTCTTGGATCATTACCTGAAGCATATGATGTTGTTCTTTTAAACGGTTTTCTTCTTTTTCGTATATTTCCGCTAACTTCAAATGTACTCCTATAAAGTTTGCATCTATTTCTAAGCAAGATTCATATGCTCTTTTTGCGTCTTCCAATTCCCCTAATACCATAAGGGATTCACCAATACGAAAATACGGAAGATTACTCGGTCTATGCTTTATTGCTTGATGGTATCGTTTCATTGCTTGATCGTATTGTCCAAGAGATTCATATAAAATACCAGCATAACAGCCATACTCAGTAATATCCGCTCTTTCTTTTTCTAGTTTTCTTAAAAATGCTATCCCACGTTGTACAAATGGTGTCCCTTCAACTCTATTTACATATTCCTCCAAAACATTCGCTGTATTATTTTTCAAACATCGGATGCCATTTTCTAACTTTGACAACGCTATCTTTAATTGTTCTTCATTAGCCCCTAATTCCATTTCAGCGTCCCACAATACCATTCCTGCATTCATTAGAAACTCATCATTTTGTTCAAATTTCTTTTCCATGCTGAAAATATAATGCTTTGCATCATTATACTGTTCTTTTGCCATATAAATTTGAACTAAACCAAAATGAGAATAAACGTCTCCATCATTTCCTTCTAAAGAACGTTTATATATTTTTTCAGCTTCTTCAAATTCATCATTTTGAAAATACAAATCCCCTAATCGAGTATATAATGATGATGATTCTTCGCAATTTTCGATACCCTGCGATAAAATTGCTTCTGCACTCTTCTTATCTTCTAGATCTGATTCATATATTTCTGAGAGTTTTACATATGGATATGGTACCGTTTTGTCTAATTGAATGGCGATGCGAAGTCCTTTGATTGCTAAATGCAATTTCTCCATTTGATGCGCACATTTGGCTCTTTCATACCATATATGTGCTTCATACTTATATTCTTTCAATAAATCATTAAACACTTCATATGCTTCCTCATAACGCTCTAAATCCATTAAAACTAAACCATGATTCACAAGAATAAACCTATCAGGATGACGTTGCAATGCAATTTGCGACATTTGCAAGCCCTGTTCAGACTGATCTATATACATATATGATAATGCCAGAAAACTCCATGCGATTGGCTGATCCGCATCTAATTGTAACGATGAGCGGAAGCTAGAAATTGCTTCCTCATACTCTTCTTTCTCTAAAGAATAACGGCCATGTATAAAATGATACAATGCTTGATTATTCTTTTTCTCAACACTTCGCAAGACATCACTAGCCCGCTCCAGATCTTGAATACGGATAAAGCATTGTGCACTATGTAGCTTAACAAAATCTGAATTCGGATATCTTTCCATTAACCTTTCAGCACAAAAAAGAATAAACTCTTGATTCACTTCAACATCCATATGTTTGATTGTGTATAACCACGTGTATGGATTTTCATTTGTCTCTTGTAAAAATGATACAAGTTTTTCAATCCCTTTTTTATCCAGCTCTTCTAAATGATCCGTCAGAGAGAATAGCTTTCGGAAGTATACATCTTCCTCTTCTACTAAAAATGACAATTGTTCCTTTTTCTCCTTAGGAACAAATACGATAGATAAACCATCGGTGTAGCGATATCTTTCCTGTAACTTCTCATATTCAACAAAAAGCGGTTCCAAGAAATTAGGATCTTGAACAAAAAAAGATTGTAACTGATCATCATATCCAGAAAGAACTTGAACATGGGATGCATGTTCAATATCTATACTTAATAAAACAGGAATATTTTGATCGAGTAATGCTTTATAGTTCTTTTCGTTCCCCTTGAAATAACGACAAACATAGCCCAATTCTTCTAAATAAGTAACCGTATCTGAAAATTTTGATCCTGTTACATCAAATATATGATTTGCGACTTCATCTTGTGTACGACTTTCTCCCCATAAGCGAAGCATCATCTCCAAGCTCGCTGGAACACAATAATTATCTTTTTGTACGATTGGTACTAATGGCAATTTTACTTTTTTCCCATTCGGGTATTTTTCTATATTATGATATAGTGACTCTTTCAAACATACTTCCGTTTTTAATAGAGCAAGTAACTCCTCGTTCTTATTCATTTTATACAACGCTTCTGCACGTAAATGTGTAAAATAAGCTTTATACGAATGGTACGGTAATATCTGATCGATCTTATCTATTACAGTTAACATTTCCTCATAACACTGTAAATCTAGTAAATGTTTCACCTTTTCGAAATAAAAATACGGTACTTGCGGAAACTGATCTATCGCATCATTAATCAATTGCAATGCTCGTTTCTGTTCACCTTTATATGCATATAGCTGTGATAATAAATAAACCGCTAGTTCTTCATTTTCCTTATGTTCCATCCCAGCTAAAAGTGAGTGCTCCGCTTTCTCCCATTCTCCTATTTGTATATAAAAATAGCCCCATTTATCAAAGACTGGACGTGTACTATAACTCTCAGCTTTTTTCATATATTGGAATGCTTCTTCATTTCGTTTCATTTCTAAAAGGCATCTTACTAATGTAAAGTAGGCTTTTGATAAAATATCAGAATCTATTTGTTCTGCCTTTATATCGTCCAAAGCGTCTTTTAATAACTTTTCAGCATCAAGTACTTTTCGGTCATCAATTAGCTCATCACAATATAAAGAGAGCGTTCTCATATTTGGAAATTTTTTATATGAATAGCGAATTAGGAAGGCACTATATTGATGCATAAGCCCTTCATCTGTAAGACGGATTAGCGTATCAAATTCCTCATGCCCTGAAATCAAAGAAAGCCATTCCTTCACATAGGAGAACGTATTGGTTTCTTTTATATGTGCAATTTCGTTATTTACATCCTGTAATCCATCTACAAATCGTTTCTCCTTCAAACACATCTCTAATCGCCTAAATTCTAACATGCATTCACCTCTAGTAATTATTTTTCTTGCGCATCAGTAAGCAGTATTCTTATCCGCTTGCTTAGATTCTACACAGCTTATATCATGTATTCAATTAAAATCTTATATAATCCTCGATAATAGAAAATATTATTTAAATTATAGTTTAAAAAGAATAAAAATAACTATTTTTTCATGTATTTTGTTTAATTTGGTGAAATAAAATTTATTTTATTAAGTTAATCACCACTTATAAATCAAAATTTTATACGGTGTTTGTATCCCATCTAAACTTCTTTACTTTCGCTGAATTTTGGGGTGGGTCTTATTTCCTGAAATAACGGGACATAACAATCCCCATCCTTTTATTGACAAAACAAATATTTCCACATATATTATAAACAAATACTAAACATTTAGTATTCTATATTTTCTATTTGAACGGAGGATACATATGACACGTTTAATGGTGCTAGGTTTACTCATGCAATACGGTCCTATGTCTGGATACGAATTACAACAAGCTATGCAATCAGCACAAACAGACACTTGGGCAGGTGTTTTTCCCGCTTCGATTTATCATGCCTTAAAAAAAATGGATAAAGAAGGATTAGTAGAGCTCGATGCCGTTGAAAAAACGGGCAATCGTTCCAAAGCAATTTATAGTGTTACACCTGCTGGAAAAGATGAATTCTATACACTCATGCTTCAGTCATTCCAGCAATCTTCAGTCGTATTCCCAACAGAGTTATATACAGCACTTACTTTTTTCGATACAAATACTGTTTCTCTTGAACACATTTCATCCGCCTTACAAGATCAAAAAAAGAAAATTATAGAAATGTACGAGAATATGAAAGCTGGACAATCTATTAAAGAAAAAATGATAGACATTCCAGAGCATGTGAGCCTGATTTTTGAAAATATTTATGAACAATGTGAAATACAGCTACGTTTCATTGGAAAAATGGAAAAAATGTTATCTCGATTAGAAAATAAGAAGAACACGGAGGAAAAATGATGGAAGCTAGGTTAAAAATGTCTCGCGTGCAAAAAGCTTCGTTATGGGTTGTAGCAGTAGCTGTCTTTACGGATATGCTCATCTACGGAATGATTGTCCCAATCTTACCACGGTACACAGAAACACTAGGTGCTTCCCAAACAGAGATTGGCTTTTTATTCGGTAGTTACGCTATTACTTTACTTCTTGCTACTCCCATTTTAGGAGTGGTTTCCGATAAGGTTGGAAGACGCCTCCCTATGATTCTAGGCTTATTTGGACTTGCAGCAGCGACTCTATTATTCGGACTTGCAAATAGTTTCTGGTTGCTCGTGCTCGCAAGAATGCTACAAGGTATATCTGCAGCAGCAACATGGACAGCTGGATTAGCACTTCTAGCAGATGTGTTCCCTCTGCAAGAACGCGGAAAGGCCATGGGTCTCGCTTTATCGGGACAAGCAGCTGGGATGCTCCTTGGTCCAACAATCGGCGGGGCACTTTATCAATGGGGAGGGTATCATCTTCCCTTTATTATCGCTGCCAGTATTGCACTCATTGATGGTATATTACGAATAACATTACTTCATAATGAACCAAAATCCAGCTCAAACCAACGAATTAGCTATCGATCTATCTTGAATATGCGTTCCCTATTTATTATGATCGGTATTATTATTCTAGGATCGGCCTTATCTAGCGCTTTAGAGCCAACTCTTCCACTCTACTTACAAGACACCTTACACCTTAGCCCTGGGACAATCGGACTCCTATTTTCCGTTCCAACTCTCGCATATGGATTTACCGCACCAATCATTGGCACACTTTCAACTAAAATTGGCAGAAAACAAACGATGGCAGTAGGCATAGCTTTGGCTGCTTTATGTTTCCCATTTACAGTGATTGTTTCTCATACCGCCCTGGAAATATTTGTACTTGCTATCCTTGGAATTAGTTTTAGCCTTTTACTAGCACCTGCTTTACCAGAACTTACATATCTCGCAGACAAAAACGGAGTTCATGCATATGGAATACTTTTTGCAATCTATAATACAGCCTACTCAATTGGTATGTTTTTTGGACCGATGCTTAGCGGAAGTTTATCAGATTTATTTGGATTTACAAATGCTTTCTACATATTTAGTGTTCTTCTTTTATGTTATCTGTGCTTGTTTTTGTGGAAAATGAAAAAATGACATTAGGTTATTACTATGAACAAAATACGACCTCCAGCATATATCGTATGTTGGAAATCTTATCACGTTAATTTATTTTAATGGTTAATCACTTACTTATTACTAAAACACTTCATCTCTCATTCTCTAAATTATTTCCATCAACATAAAAAAATAAGAACTGGCACATCAAAAAAACCCGTGAATTATTCACGGGTTTCCCCTTTCAAAAAGCTAATCGCAATTGTTCCAGCACCTGCATGAACAGCAAAAGATATAGGAAGTGGGTAAATTAAAAACTTCATTTCAGGAAATACTGCTCTGAAATCAGCAATCCATTCTTCTGCCCCTTCTTCATCATTCGCATGGAAAACATGGACTACTTTCGGCATTTCTTTTTCAAGTTCGCTTCGCATATATTCTTTACATTTTTGTATTTTACGAACTTTCTTCTCCAACACAAGTTCGCCATGTTTTACTTCTAGAATTAGGTTTACACTTAGTAGACTGCCTAGTATAAATTGTACACCTTTCACACGTCCACTTGCATATAGACCTTTCAAATCCTTTGGAAATACATAATAAGGACTACGTTCCACATGTTGTATTGTCTTTTGTATATCTTGTAAAGTCATACCCTTACGGTATAACGTTTGCGCTTTTGTTAAAATTTCATCCATTGGATAACTCGTTGTTTCACTATCTATTACAACTAGAGGAAATCCTGCCATTTCTGCTGCAAGTATCATATTTTGATAAGTGCCACTTACTTTCCCACTAATTGTGATTGCAAATCCCTCTTCATATTCTTCTTTACATTTAGAAAAGAGTGCAACCATATCTCCAAAATTAGGTTGTGACGTAGTTACAGTTATACCCTGTTTTAATGCATCGTAGACACGTTCACGAACACCTTCTTCACAGTCTTTGTAAGCCGTTCCATTAATAACAATTTCAATCGGTATAACAAAATTATCTGCACTTGTTGTAAAGTTTGCAGTTGTACTATCAGTAAACCAAGCAACACGCTTCATGTTGTTCCTCCCTTGTGCGCGTCCTTTTCTCGGACTTTTCTCACAATTCTATCTATTCTAGTTTTAAAAAAGGACTATGCTTGTTATCATAACAAGACTATCTCTGTTTTTCCATAGGAAATGGGTGATTTAAGCGAGGTTTTCAAAATTAATATCGAATCTATTTTCATTCGTACACGATTTTGACATATTTTCTTTTAGAAAATACTATCAAACTAAAAAATAAGACTTCTAACATGTATACAGCGTTAGAAGTCCTAACTCATTTCTTTATTTACATTACTTGCTTTTCACTATGCCAAAAGTAATTTTCATACTTGGAGCATATACTAAAGAAGAATCTATAGTGAATGCTTTAGAAAATTGTAATTCTGCTTCGTACTGCACCATCGCTTCATTGTATATCAGCCCTCGATTTATTAAACGTTCAATGAATTCTTCTTTTTCAGCAGGAGTATTACCGATTCCCTCTTCCTTGAGTGATTGATACAATTGCTGTTTATCTCTTTGATCCTCATTAACATTAAGAAAATTAATCTTATCACTAACTCTACATTCAACATTTTCTACCCCTAGCTCACTTAGATATGTTGGTAATTTAATACCGATGTTTCCATCTTTACCATTTCGTTTTGCATCTTTTTCAAATAATTTTTGAAGAACACCAATCTGAACAATTTCTGATTGCTCTAGATTGTTAAGACTATACGAAGACATATTCGAAATCCAATGTGGTTCAAAGCATATGATATTACCTTCATCAACGACCGAGTCTATCATTTTTTGTAACATTGTCTTTGGATCGTTCATATGTAATAAAAAAGCATGACATACTGCTATATCATACTTACTTTCTAATTGAATTTCAGTAACATCTGCCTCAAGAAAGTCTGCTTCATATGGAAGAATGCGGAATAACTCTCTTGCTTTATTAATTAGTTTCTTCCCCTTATCAATTCCTGTATATCTAGACCCTATTGGTAACAGAGGTAATAGTTTCAGACCTAAATAACCATATCCACAACCATAGTCAACAATATGAACTGGTTTAGAGATTTTCCAAACTGAATTCACCAAAAAACTTAGATAATCATCGTTATAATATAGATCCCTTGTATTTCTCAAATACTCCAACTTATTATCCCAATCATACTCTTTCAATTGAGCTACCTCCTTCTGTTTATATTGAAATTGCTGATTTCGTTCCCTACTTTGAGCAAATGATAAAAATATTTTCTAGATATAAAAACACTTTTTCATGTCCATAAGTTCTTAATGTATCTAGACATCTGTTCAGCTCATTTAGACAAAATGTATTTGATAAATTGAAGCCAAATTAGATTTTTATAACATTTCCAATCAATTTAATATCTTCTCCATCAATAACTATCCCATCACCATCTTTACAAGCATAAATTGTCCTATTTTTCAGCCTGGAATAATCCTTTAATAATTCTAAATATTTTTCACTTTGCTCCTCACTCCAATGAGGCATAAAA
This sequence comes from Bacillus sp. 105MF, assembly GCF_000374885.1. Taxonomy (NCBI): domain Bacteria; kingdom Bacillati; phylum Bacillota; class Bacilli; order Caryophanales; family Bacillaceae; genus Bacillus; species Bacillus sp. 105MF. The sequence goes on from NZ_KB895578.1 coordinate 146,573, forward strand.
TCAAAATCTACAAAACCTAAAGAGCTTCTATCCTCTAGTCCTATAATATCCTCGTCTACAAATTGAGCTGTATCAATACTTTTAGTAGATATTATACTACCTGCACTAACACCAATTAAAACCCCACCATTTTCCACATAAGATTTTAATGAATGTAATAAATTTCTTTTTCTTAGGGAATTTAAAAAGCGAAATGTATTTCCACCTGAAAGATGTATTGCATCATAATTAAATATGTTATTAACCTTTCTTTCATCGTATTCTTTATCTAAATCAAAATATTCTACTTTGCTAATTCCTAAATCTCTATAATATTTAACTACATTATTAAAATACTTTCCTGTTTCATCTGAAGATGATCGAAGATATGCTATTGAAGGGTTTTCTTTATTTAATAACCTTAAAAGCTCATAATCCAATTTTCTATCTTCTTGTATTTGATCGCTATATAATATCATTTTTCTCATTAAAATCCCCCATTTCCCATTTGGAAATTTCTTAATTTTCAGTTTCACGATCTTCTTTTTGACCTCTTTCACTTGTAAAGCTTAATACTAATTTTACAATATATCTCTATCTTTTTTGGATATATTGTAAATAATATAAAGTGAAGGCTAATAATCAGTGGAGGTTTCCTTCATTCCCTCCGATTATTAGCCTTCATCAATTTGGCTTTTACGGGTAGTTTATCTCCCACCTAACTTCTTATTTCTTCGGCGTTTTACTGTACGTAAATAGCTGTCCAGAGACAACTATCATCGTTACTATAAAAGCTTATATACTCCATAATAACGTACATAGTTCTTCCTTTTGAAACAATTATTATCGTTACTGAGATCCTATTCTAATGATTACATTTATTACTGTTACTCATATAGAATTTCTAATTCCACCTTGAGTATAAATGTACATCTATACATTTATACTCGTATTCATTTAAAGTTGTAACATTAAATATTTATCTTTTCTTCTCCACTTAAAAATTGTTAATTTAGATATACAGAAACAATATTTTAAAAATTCAACAGGTGTAAATGTAGCTTTGAAATAAACATTGATCAAAAACAACTCGAAAACCCTCATTTCACAATAAATAATAAGAAACCATTTTGAAGAAAGATGCAAGCTTTTTTATATAATTTTCGAAATCGGAAGTTGTTTATAAATGATCAGTTCTTATATTTTATAATAGTGCCGTTTGTATCTTTAAATTCTAAAACAGTCGTAATGAGATCTAACGATTTTGGACCATCATCTAATTTATTAGGAAGGATCACGTACCATAAACTCCATCCTTTATACTTTGGTTCGTTTGGTAAGAATTTATCTAAATCTACAATATGTCCTGGGGTGGATTCATATGATACCTTGCTAATAGATGGGTTCTTAAGATAACCAGAAATAACTTTTCCATTTGATATTCCCATAGTAGGTGATATACCAGAATCTTGTACTTCTAACTCACTTACATTTGTTCCTCCTGTCATCCCACTAACAGTCCATTTTTTATTTCTAAATCTGCTATTGAAATGTAATCACTAGGTGTAACAAAAAAGGCTGTTTTTCCATCTATTTTTATAATACGCTCTAAAACAGAATATTTATTTGTTTCTGCATCACTTGTTGGTTTTAATCCGTGCTTTAATGCTTCTTGTGGTGTATCGTATCCTTTTGAAATCGAACAGCCACTAATGATAAGGGTTAAGGAACCTAATATAAGATATTTTCTAAGTTTTTTATGCAAAAATCATTCCTCCTATCACCTGTAAAAATATAGATTTATTACATTCTATCACTGTAGAGTTAGAATAAGTCGTACATTTTTTAATGAATATCGTATACATCTGAAGTTTACATAACACCACTTATCAGTAGTCAATAACGAAAATGAGAAAGCAGCAACGATATAGTTGCTGCTTTCTTCAATCAAAATATTAAGAATATATGCTTGTTAACTTATAAATTGATATTTAAATTCATGTTATGCTTGGTATTTACTGGTTCGTTGCACGAAACCAACATCTCTAGCAAGATCTCGTAAGATATTTGGAGATAAAAAACTTTGAATCTCTTGAGCAAATAGTTGTAATTCATCAGATACAGAAATAGACATACAAAAACGCCATCCTTTCCTATGATTCTACAGAAAGAATAGCGT
>NZ_KB895579.1:0-136381 GCF_000374885.1 Bacillus sp. 105MF
GGAGCTGACGAATACTAATAGATCGAGGACTTAACCATATAATATGAAGCAAATGTTATCTAGTTTTGAAGGAATATGCCTTCAATAGTTTGGTGATGATGGCAGAGAGGTCACACCCGTTCCCATACCGAACACGGAAGTTAAGCTCTCTAGCGCCGATGGTAGTTGGGACCTTGTCCCTGTGAGAGTAGGACGTCGCCAAGCAAAAACCTAAGTCGTTTCGACTTAGGTTTTTTTGTATACATTTTTATTTGCCAAATGTAGTAATCCATAAATTTAGTAATGCTAAAAAAGAAAAAAGAACAAAGAAGAGGCTGTTTAAAATAATAGCGATTTGTTTTGGTTTTCCAGGTTTTCCGAACGAACCTAGAATAGTTCCGATAATGGGACTAATTATTTCTACAAGCAGTATAGGTTTGAAGTAATGATAGTAGAAAAAGTGAGATGTTATAAAGGAAGATTCAATAATTGCACCAGTTACTGCGATGAAAAAAAACAAATATGACCATATATTAAGGTTCTGCATAATTAATCCACCTATAAATTAGTGTGAACTTATAGTAATAGTATCATGAGTTTCACTTAAATATACAAAAAATGATATTACTTGAACCTTAATTTGATTACTTCTTCTTATGCTAAGGTTATACATGGTATGAATTTGAAAATAAATAACTGCTATTGTGATAAATTTAGAAAATGAAATTCAATTAAATCCTGGTTAAGGTATTTTATCGCTACACGGCTAGATCTTCATATGATTGCATCTTATACGCCTATCCTAATTCCCTTTCCCACTTGCATATATTTTCACTTCTTCTTTTGAATATAACTAAAACACGAACGATATCAATAACTAATAAAAAAACATTCGATTATTTGTTGACATGGCTTATGAAATGTTGTTAATATATCCATAGAAACAATATTATATCGCACCTCATATAATCGCGGGGATATGGCCTGCAAGTCTCTACCTAACGACCGTTATTCGTTAGACTATGGGGGAAAGTCACTCGGTATTTTTCTATTCACAAGGGATACGTATGCCTGAGTAGAGCGCTTTCTCTCATAGTAAAAGAGAAACTGTTCTATTTCAGGCTTTTTTTATTTGAATCGGGGGGATTCTAATATGAAATCACTAGTTGGAATCATAATGGGAAGCACGTCAGACTGGGAAACAATGAAATATGCTTGTGACATTTTAGATGAATTACACATTCCGTATGAGAAGAAAGTTGTATCCGCTCATCGGACTCCAGATTATATGTTTGAATATGCAGAAACAGCTCGTGAACGTGGGTTAAAAGTTATTATTGCTGGAGCTGGAGGAGCCGCTCATTTACCAGGGATGGTTGCAGCGAAGACAAATCTTCCTGTAATCGGTGTTCCTGTTCAATCAAAAGCGTTAAATGGTTTAGATTCTTTACTGTCTATCGTTCAAATGCCAGGAGGAGTTCCAGTTGCGACTGTTGCGATTGGTAAGGCTGGTTCAACAAACGCAGGACTACTTGCTGCACAAATACTTGGATCATTTCATGATGACATACATGATGCATTAGAACTGAGACGAGAAGCAATTGAGAAAAATGTGCGTGAAGGTAGTGAGTTGGTATGACAAGAATCATTTTACCGGGAAAAACAATTGGCATTATTGGCGGTGGCCAGCTTGGAAGAATGATGGCGCTAGCAGCGAAGGAAATGGGCTATAAAATTGCTGTACTAGATCCGGCAAAACATTCACCATGTGCACAAGTTGCTGATATTGAAATTGTTGCATCTTATGATGATTTGAAAGCGATTCAGCATTTAGCGGAAATAAGCGATGTTGTCACATATGAATTTGAGAATATTGATTATAGATGTTTACAATGGCTTGAAAAACATGCGTATTTACCACAAGGCAGTCAGTTATTAAACAAAACGCAAAATCGTTTTACAGAAAAGAATGCAATCGTAAAGGCTGGTTTACCAGTAGCACCATATAGACTTGTGAAGAAACAAGATGAACTTTTAGAAGCAATTACGGAACTTTCCTTTCCTTGTGTGTTAAAAACAACAACAGGAGGATATGACGGAAAAGGGCAAGTTGTTTTAAGAAGTGAGACGGATGTTGTAAGAGCAAGGGAGCTTGCCAGTCAAGCTGAATGTATTCTTGAAAAATGGGTGCCATTTGAAAAAGAAATATCAGTTATTGTAACTCGTAGCGTAAGTGGTGAAACGAAGGTATTTCCAGTAGCTGAAAATATTCACGTTAATAACATCTTACATGAATCCATCGTACCAGCTCGTATTTCAGAAGAGCTTTCACAAAAAGGAATTGAATATGCACAGGTACTAGCGGATGAACTGCAGCTTGTGGGAACACTAGCGGTAGAGATGTTTGCTACGGCAGATGGTGAGATTTATATTAATGAATTAGCACCAAGACCTCACAATTCAGGACATTATACAATTGATGCATGCGAAACGAGTCAATTTGGGCAACATATTCGAGCAATCTGTAATTTACCTCTAGGAGAAACAAATTTGTTAAAACCAGTTGTCATGGTAAACATTTTAGGCGAACATATAGAAGGGGTCCTAAAGCAAGTGAATAGATTAACCGGGTGCTATTTACACTTGTATGGAAAAGAAGAAGCAAAGCTGCAGCGTAAAATGGGGCATGTAAATATTTTAAATGAAAATGTTGAAGATGCTTTAGACAAAGCGCAAGAATTGCATATTTGGGACCATCAAGAACAACTTTTGGAGGGAAAAAGATGATTAGTCGTTATACACGCCCTGAAATGGGTGCGATTTGGACGGAAGAGAACAAATTTAAAGCGTGGTTAGAAGTTGAGATTTTAGCATGTGAAGCATGGGCCGAACTTGGTGATATCCCAAAAGAAGATGTGAAAAAAATTCGTGAACATGCATCATTCGATATGGAGCGTATTTATGAGATTGAAAAAGAAACACGTCATGATGTAGTTGCTTTCACTCGTGCTGTATCAGAAACACCAGCATTAGGTGAAGAACGCAAATGGGTACATTACGGTTTAACATCTACAGACGTAGTAGATACAGCTTTATCTTATATCTTAAAACAAGCAAATGAAATTCTACTAAACGATTTAGAAAATTTCATTACTATTTTAGCTAACAAAGCAAAAGAGCATAAGTACACAATTATGATGGGAAGAACACACGGTGTTCATGCAGAACCAACAACATTTGGTTTAAAACTTGGTCTTTGGTATGAAGAAATGAAACGTAACTTAGAACGTTTCAAACAAGCAGCTGATACAGTTCGCGTTGGTAAATTGTCTGGTGCAGTTGGTACATACGCGAACATTAATCCATTCGTAGAAAAATATGTTTGTGAAAACTTAGGGTTAGAAGCAGCTCCGATTTCAACACAAACATTGCAACGTGATCGTCATGCACATTACATGTCAATACTTGCATTAATCGCAACATCTATTGAGAAAATGGCAGTCGAAATTCGTGGTTTACAAAAGAGTGAAACACGTGAAGTGGAAGAGTCATTTGCGAAAGGACAAAAAGGTTCTTCTGCAATGCCACATAAACGAAATCCAATCGGTTCTGAAAATATGACTGGTTTAGCTCGTGTTATCCGTGGTTATATGATGACATCTTACGAGAATGTTCCATTATGGCATGAACGTGATATTTCACATTCTTCTGCAGAACGTATTATCTTACCAGATGCAACAATCGCATTAAACTACATGTTAAATCGCTTTGGTAATATCGTGAAAAACTTAACGGTATTCCCAGAGAACATGAAGCGCAATATGCAAAGAACATACGGTTTAATTTACTCTCAACGCGTAATGCTTACGCTAATCGACAAAGGTATGGTACGTGAAGAAGCTTACGATATCGTACAGCCTAAAGCGATGGAAGCTTGGGAGACACAAGTACAATTTAAGGAGCTTGTAGAAGCAGATGAGCGTATTACAAGCAAATTAACACAAGAAGAAATCAACGAATGCTTTAACTACGAGCATCACTTACAACACGTTGATACAATCTTTGAACGTCTTGGATTAAACTGATAATTTTATATGGCACAGAATAGAGTCATTCTGTGCCATTCTTTATAAAAAAATTATTCATATTTTTCAAACTACGGGGGGCTTGCGAAATGCAAAAGCTAGAATTGCTGTATGAAGGTAAGGCAAAAAGAATTTATCGTACAGAAGCAGCAGATATGGTTTGGGTAGAGTACAAAGATAGTGCTACTGCTTTCAATGGGGAGAAAAAAGCGACAATTACAGGAAAAGGTCGTCTGAACAATGAGATTACAACTCTTTTATTCAGAAAGTTACAAGAAGTGGGAATTAAAACACATTTTGTTGAGAAGCTGTCAGATACAGAACAACTTGTGAAAAAAGTAAGTATTATTCCATTAGAGGTTGTCACAAGAAACGTAATTGCAGGAAGTCTTTCAAAACGATTAGGAATGGAAGAAGGAACTGTACTTGCAGCACCAATCGTAGAATTTTACTACAAAGATGATGATTTAGGAGATCCGCTTGTAACAGAAGATCATATTCGCGTATTAAACGTTGCAACGCCAGAGCAAGTAAGTACATTAAGAGAAAAAGCTCTACAAATCAATCAAGTATTGATTGAGCACTTCGCAAGCTGTCGTGTAAGATTAGTAGATTTTAAATTAGAGTTTGGTGTAACAGAAGAAGGCGAAATCGTATTAGCAGATGAAATTTCACCAGATACTTGCCGTTTATGGGATGAAGAGAGCAATGAGAAATTTGATAAAGATGTATTCCGCCGTGATTTAGGCAATTTAACAGAGGCATATGAAGAAATTTTAAAACGTTTAGGGGGAGCTTCACATGTATAAAGTTAAGGTATATGTAACATTAAGAGAGAGCGTATTAGATCCACAAGGAACAGCAGTAAAAGGTGCTCTTCACAGTCTTTCCTTTACAGAAGTACAAGAGGTCCGCATTGGTAAATATATGGAGCTAATAATCGATAAATCAGTAACTGATCTGGATAGCAAGGTAAAAGAAATGTGTGAAAAACTATTAGCGAACGTTGTAATGGAAGATTTCCGTTACGAAGTTGAGGAGGTTGTCGCACAGTGAAATTTGCCGTAATCGTTTTTCCAGGTTCGAACTGTGATGTTGATATGTTTCATGCAATTAAGGATGAGCTTGGTGAAGAGGTAGACTACGTTTGGCATGATGCAGAGAATTTAGATGAGTATGATGCAATTCTTTTACCAGGTGGATTCTCTTACGGTGATTATCTTCGCTGCGGTGCCATTTCTCGCTTTGCAAATGCAATGAAGGCAGTGCAAAAAGCTGCTGAGCAAGGAAAGCCGATTTTAGGTGTATGTAATGGATTCCAAATTTTAGTTGAATCAGGATTACTACCAGGTGCATTAATGCGAAATGAAAACTTGAAGTTTATGTGTCGTACAGTTCAGTTACGTGTGGAAAATAATGAAACAATGTTTACGTCGCAATATAAACAGGGTGAAGTAATCGATATTCCAATCGCACATGGCGAAGGAAATTACTACTGCGATGAAGCAACTCTTAAAGAATTAGAAGAAAAGAACCAAATTGCATTCCGTTATGTAGACAATCCAAACGGAAGCGTTTCAGATATTGCAGGTATTGTAAATGAAAAAGGAAATGTACTTGGCATGATGCCACATCCAGAGCGTGCTGTGAGTGAATTGCTTGGCGGCGCTGAAGGTTTAAAAGTCTTTCAATCTATTTTGAAACATTGGAGGGAAACATATGTCGTTAATGCTTGAACCAAATCCAACACAAATTAAAGAAGAACGTATATATGCGGAAATGGGGCTAACAGACGAAGAGTTTGCCATGGTTGAAAAGATTTTAGGTCGTTTGCCGAACTACACAGAAACAGGTCTTTTCTCTGTTATGTGGTCAGAGCACTGTAGTTATAAAAACTCAAAACCAGTTCTTCGTAAGTTTCCAACAACAGGAGAGCGTGTACTACAAGGACCTGGAGAAGGTGCAGGGATTGTAGATATCGGTGATAACCAAGCGGTTGTATTTAAAATGGAAAGTCATAATCACCCTTCAGCAATTGAGCCATATCAAGGCGCGGCAACGGGTGTTGGTGGTATTATTCGCGATGTATTCTCTATGGGAGCACGTCCAGTAGCATTATTAAACTCACTTCGCTTCGGTGAACTACAATCACCACGCGTAAAATATTTATTTGAAGAAGTAGTTGCAGGGATTGCAGGATACGGTAACTGCATCGGTATTCCAACTGTGGGCGGAGAAGTACAGTTTGATCCATGTTATGAAGGCAACCCGCTTGTAAATGCAATGTGCGTTGGTTTAATTAATCATGAAGATATTAAAAAAGGGCAAGCACACGGTGCTGGTAATACGGTTATGTACGTAGGTGCTTCAACAGGACGCGACGGTATTCACGGTGCAACTTTCGCATCGGAAGAACTATCTGAGAGTTCAGAAGCAAAACGTCCAGCAGTACAAGTAGGCGATCCATTTATGGAGAAACTTCTTATTGAAGCATGCCTAGAGCTGATCCAATCTGATGCTCTTGTCGGAATTCAAGATATGGGAGCTGCCGGTTTAACATCATCTTCTGCAGAAATGGCAAGTAAAGCAGGAATGGGTATTGAAATGTACTTAGACGATGTACCACAACGTGAAACTGGTATGACACCATATGAAATGATGTTATCTGAATCACAAGAGCGTATGTTGATTGTGGTGAAAAAAGGTAGAGAACAAGAAATTGTAGATTTATTTGAAAAGTACGGACTTGCGGCAGTTACGATGGGGAAAGTAACTGAAGATAAAATGCTTCGATTATTCCATAAAGGTGAAATGGTAGCGGAAGTTCCAGCAGATGCATTAGCAGAAGAAGCACCAATTTATCATAAGCCTTCAAAAGAAGCAGCGTACTTTAAAGAGTTCCAAGAAATGAAGATGGAAACACCAAAAGTAGATAACTATAAAGAGACATTACTAGCTCTATTACAACAACCAACGATTGCAAGTAAAGAGTGGGTATATGATCAGTACGATTATCAAGTGCGCACAAGCACAGTTGTTACACCAGGATCAGACGCGGCAGTTGTACGTGTACGTGGTACAGAGAAAGCATTAGCAATGACAACAGACTGTAACTCTCGCTACATTTACTTAGATCCTGAAATGGGCGGTAAAATTGCAGTAGCAGAAGCTGCACGTAATATCGTATGTTCTGGTGGGGAACCACTTGCAATTACAGATTGCTTGAACTTTGGTAACCCAGAAAAACCAGAGATTTTCTGGCAAATTGAGAAGTCAGTAGATGGTATGAGTGAAGCTTGTCGCACATTACAAACTCCAGTTATCGGCGGAAACGTATCAATGTACAATGAACGTAGCGGTGAAGCTGTATATCCAACACCGACTGTTGGTATGGTAGGTCTTGTTCATGACTTAAAACATGTAACAACACAAGAGTTTAAGCAAGCTGGCGATCTTATTTATGTAATTGGTGAAACGAAAGCTGAGTTTGGTGGAAGTGAATTGCAAAAGATGGTATACGGTAAAATCTTTGGTCAATCACCAAGCATCGATTTAGAAGTAGAATTAAAACGCCAAAAACAATTACTAGAAGCTATTCAAGCGGGACTTGTTCAATCTGCACATGACGTTGCAGAAGGAGGATTAGCAGTTGCGATTGCTGAAAGTGCAATTGGTGCGAAACACTTAGGTGCTACTGTGAAATTAGATGGGGAAGCAACAGCGGCATTATTCTCGGAATCACAATCACGCTTTGTCGTAACAGTAAAACGTGAACAACAAGAAGCGTTTGAGAAATCAGTAGAAGCAATTCAAGTTGGAGAAGTCACAAATACAAATGAAGTAACAATTCATAATGAAGAAAATGAAGTATTACTTATAGCAAATGTTGATGAAATGAGAAAGGCTTGGAAAGGGGCAATCCCATGCTTGCTGAAATAAAGGGGTTAAATGAAGAATGTGGCGTTTTCGGAATTTGGGGGCATGAAAATGCAGCACAAGTTACGTACTACGGATTGCATAGTTTGCAGCACCGTGGGCAAGAAGGCGCGGGCATTGTTGTCAATAACGGGGAGAAAATTGTTGGCCATAAGGGGTTAGGTTTAGTATCAGAAGTGTTTTCAAGAGGTGAGCTAGAAGGCTTAAATGGAAAATCAGCAATTGGACACGTGCGCTATGCGACAGCAGGCGGAAGTGAAGTAGCAAATGTGCAACCATTACTATTCCGTTTCTCTGATCATAGTATGGCGTTAGCTCACAACGGAAATTTAATTAACGCAAAAATGCTTCGCCGTGAATTAGAGGCAGAAGGAAGTATTTTTCAAACAAGTTCAGATACAGAAGTACTGCTTCATTTAATTAAACGCAATACAAAAGGTTCACTAATCGAGAGCGTAAAAGATGCTTTGAACAAAGTAAAAGGCGCATTTGCGTATCTTTTACTAACAGGAAACGAAATGATTGTTGCACTAGATCCGAATGGATTCCGACCACTTTCAATTGGGAAAATGGGGGATGCGTATGTCGTAGCATCTGAAACATGTGCTTTTGATGTAGTTGGTGCAACATACATTCGTGATGTAGAACCTGGAGAACTACTTATCATTAATGACGAGGGTATTCAAGTAGATCGTTTTACAAACGAAGTAGATCATGCAATTTGTAGTATGGAATACATTTACTTTGCTCGTCCAGATTCTAATATTGCTGGCATTAACGTTCATGCAGCACGTAAAAATATGGGGAAGCGTTTAGCGATGGAAGCTCCAATTGAAGCAGATGTTGTAACAGGTGTTCCAGACTCTAGTATTTCGGCAGCGATCGGTTATGCAGAAGCAACAGGAATTCCATACGAATTAGGATTAATTAAAAATCGTTACGTTGGTCGTACCTTTATCCAACCTTCTCAAGAATTGCGTGAGCAAGGGGTAAAAATGAAGCTTTCAGCAGTACGAGGCGTGGTTGAAGGAAAGCGTGTTGTAATGATTGACGATTCCATTGTACGAGGAACAACAAGTAAACGTATTGTGCGCATGCTTCGTGAGGCAGGAGCGACAGAAGTACATGTGAGAATTGCTTCTCCGCCACTTAAGTATCCATGTTTCTATGGAATTGATATTCAAACGAGAAAAGAATTAATTGCAGCAAATAACTCTGTAGAAGAAATACGTCAAATCATCGGTGCAGATTCTTTAACATTTTTAAGTGAAGATGGCTTAGTAGATGCAATTGGACGTCCATATGAAGGGAAATACGGCGGCTTATGTATGGCTTACTTTAATGGAGATTATCCAACAGCTCTTTATGATTATGAGCAAGAGCTTTTAGAAAGTATGAAATAAAAAGGCGAGAAGCTTCTACTTCATTTTAAGTAGAAGCTAGCTTTTTCCTAAAACATACTCTATAAAGAGAGTGCCCGCTTGGGTGGGAGAAATTAAAAGACGAGGTGTAAAAAACGATGGCGAATGCATATAAGCAAGCAGGAGTAGATATTGAAGCTGGATATGAAGCGGTATCTCGCATGAAAAAACACGTACAAACAACAATGAGAAAAGAAGTACTAGGCGGTCTTGGCGGTTTTGGAGGTATGTTTGATCTATCAAAATTTGCATTAGAAGAACCTGTATTAGTATCTGGAACAGACGGCGTGGGTACAAAATTAATGCTCGCTTTTATGATGGATAAACATGACACAATTGGTATTGATGCAGTAGCGATGTGTGTAAATGATATTGTTGTCCAAGGGGCAGAACCGCTTTTCTTCCTTGATTACATTGCTTGCGGTAAAGCAGAACCTAGTAAAATTGAAAACATCGTCAAAGGTATATCAGAAGGTTGTCGCCAAGCGGGTTGTGCATTAATTGGTGGAGAGACAGCTGAGATGCCAGGTATGTATTCCACTGAAGAGTATGACTTAGCTGGTTTTACTGTTGGAATTGTTGATAAAAAGAAAATTGTAACAGGTCAGTCTATTGAAGCTGGTCATGTATTAATTGGTTTAGCATCTAGTGGTATTCATAGTAACGGGTATTCTTTAGTACGAAAAGTGTTATTGGAAGACGGACAGCTATCTTTAGACCGTATACAGGGTCGCTTAGAACTACCTCTTGGTGAAGAACTATTAAAACCAACGAAAATTTATGTCAAACCTATTTTAGAACTATTGAAAAAGTATGAAGTGTATGGCATGGCACATATTACAGGTGGCGGCTTTATTGAAAATATTCCACGTATGTTGCCGGAAGGAATCGGTGCAGAAATTGAACTAGGTTCTTGGCAAATTCAACCGATTTTTAGCTTGCTTCAAGAGGTTGGAAAATTAGAAGAAAAAGAAATGTTCAATATTTTTAACATGGGTATTGGTATGGTAGTTGCAGTAAAAGAAGAAGATGCAAAAGCTGTTGTTCAACTTCTTGCAGAACAAGGAGAAAAAGCACATATTATTGGACGTACTGTAAAAGGATCAGGTGTTACTTTTAATGGAGGCGCAGAACTATGAGTAGATTGGCAGTCTTTGCCTCTGGAAGCGGCTCTAACTTCCAAGCACTAATTAATGCAGTGGAAGAAAAAAGATTACATGCTGAAATTAGTTTGCTAGTATGTGATCAACCTGAGGCACGTGTTATCGGACGAGCGCATTATCATCATGTTCCATGCTTTGCTTTTTCAGCGAAAGAATATGAATCAAAAGAAGCATTTGAAAATGAGATATTAAAAAAACTGCGAGAATACGAGATTGATTGTGTTATTTTGGCAGGATATATGCGTCTTATCGGGTCAACATTATTAGAAGCCTATGGTGGGAAAATCATTAACATTCATCCATCATTATTACCGAGTTTTCCAGGGAAAGATGCTGTTGGTCAAGCATTAGAAGCGGGTGTGAAAGTAACTGGTGTGACAATTCATTATGTAGATGCAGGGATGGATACAGGGCCAATTATCGCACAAGAAGCAGTAACAGTTTCTGAAACGGATACGAGAGAGAGTTTACAAAAGAAAATTCAGCAAGTTGAACATAGATTGTACGTAGATATGGTGAACGAAATCGTTCAATTTATAGAAGAGCCAACTGTTAAATAACATTCAACTAGGGGTGAAGGATAAATGAAAAAGCGTGCATTAGTAAGTGTTTCGAATAAAACAGGCGTTGTAGAATTTGTTAAAGGATTACTTGAACAAGGGATTGAAGTTATTTCAACAGGCGGAACGAAAAGATTATTAGAAGAAAACGGCTTACAAGTCATCGGGATTTCTGAAGTAACAGGTTTCCCAGAAATTATGGATGGACGTGTGAAAACATTACATCCAAACATCCATGGTGGTTTACTTGCAGTACGTGATAATGAAACGCATGTGGCGCAGATGAATGAATTAGGCATTCAGCCAATCGACTTTGTTGTTGTAAACTTATACCCATTTAAAGAAACAGTTGCTAAACCTGATGTGACATTTGCTGATGCAATTGAAAATATTGATATCGGTGGTCCAACAATGATTCGTTCAGCTGCGAAAAATCATAAATTTGTATCAGTAATCGTTGATCCAACAGATTATGATGTTGTACTAGCTGAGTTAAAAGAAAACGGTGAAGTTATAGACGAAACAAAACGTAAATTAGCAGCAAAAGTATTCCGCCATACAGCGGCATATGATGCATTAATTTCAAACTATTTAACTGAACAAATGGGAGAAGAAAGTCCAGAAACATTAACGGTAACATTCGAGAAAAACCAAGATTTACGTTACGGAGAAAACCCACATCAAAAAGCAACATTCTATAAAGCACCATTTGCAGCAACTTCTTCTGTTGCATATGCAGAGCAGTTACATGGAAAAGAGCTATCTTACAACAATATCAATGACGCAGATGCAGCGCTTAGCATCGTGAAAGAATTTACAGAACCAGCAGTGGTAGCAGTAAAACATATGAATCCATGCGGAGTTGGTGTTGGTACTGATATTCATGAAGCATATACACGTGCTTACGAAGCAGATCCAGTATCAATCTTTGGCGGCATTATTGCAGCGAATCGTGAAATTGATAAAGCTACAGCAGAAAAATTACATGAAATTTTCTTAGAAATTATTATTGCACCTTCCTTCTCAGAGGAAGCATTAGAAGTGTTGCAAAGTAAGAAAAACTTACGTCTTTTAACTGTAAATATTGAAAAAGCAGTAAATGCAAGTAAAAAATTAACTTCTGTACAAGGTGGCCTTCTTGTTCAAGAAGAAGATACGCTAGCGCTAGATGAAGATGCAATTACAGTTCCAACAAAACGTGAACCAACAGAGCAAGAATGGGTCGATTTAAAACTAGCTTGGAAAGTTGTCAAACACGTAAAATCAAATGCAATTGTTTTAACAAAAGATAATATGACAATTGGAGTTGGAGCTGGACAAATGAACCGCGTTGGCTCAGCGAAAATTGCTATTACACAAGCTGCTGATAAAGCACAAGGTAGTGCGCTTGCATCTGATGCATTTTTCCCAATGCCAGATACAGTAGAAGAGGCTGCCAAAGCAGGGATTACAGCAATCATTCAACCAGGCGGATCGATTCGTGATGAAGATTCTATTAAAAAAGCTGATGAGTTTGGCATTACTATGGTGTTCACTGGCGTACGTCATTTCAAACATTAATAGGGGAAGTTTAAAAAGTCCGGTCAAGATAACCTTCGCATTTCTTCGTTGCATTGCCAGTCCGGTACTCATGTAGTATAAGCTACACTCCGTGTCCTCCTGGCAGCTGCGCCTCGAACTGCTCGGTTCTCTTGATCCTCCTTTTTAAACCTGGATTAATAGGGGAAGTTTAAAAAGTCCGGTTAAGATAGCTGCCGCATTTCTTGGTTGTATTGCCAGTCCGGTACTCATGTAGTATAAGCTACACTCTGTGTCCTCCTGGCAGCTGCGCCTCGAACTGCTCGGTTCTCTTGATCCTCCTTTTTAAACTTATATTGTTAGAAGAAGTTCAAAAAGTCCGGCCAAGATAACCTTCTTTTTGAACATGAACGAATAGAAACAAACTAGGGGCATTGCTCCTGGTTTGTACTTATTTGAATATTGGAGGATGACATATGAATGTTTTAGTAATTGGCCGCGGTGGACGTGAGCATGCTTTAGCTTGGAAGTTTGCACAGTCTGAGCAAGTGGAAAAGGTATATGTAGCACCAGGAAATGAAGGTATGAGAGACGTGGCAACGCCAGTTGCTATTGATGAAAATGATTTTGATGCACTTGTTCTGTTTGGGAAAGAGAACAATATAGGTTTAACATTCGTCGGTCCCGAAATTCCGCTTATGAATGGGATTGTCGATCGTTTTGAGGCAGAAGGACTTCGTGTTTTTGGTCCGAATAAAGCAGCGGCTGTGATTGAGGGCAGTAAAGCTTTTACAAAAGAATTGATGAAAAAGTACGATATTCCAACAGCAGCATATGAAACGTTCACGAACTATGAGGAAGCAGTAGCGTATATTCAAAAAATTGGTGCACCAATTGTTATTAAAGCGGACGGTTTAGCAGCTGGTAAAGGTGTAACAGTGGCAATGACGTTAGAAGAGGCATTACAAGCTGTAAAAGAAATGCTGCAAGATGTGAAATTTGGTGAAGCAAGTAAAAAGGTTGTTATTGAAGAGTTTTTAGATGGACAGGAATTCTCTTTAATGGCATTCGTAAATGGAACAACTGTTTATCCAATGGTAATTGCACAAGATCATAAACGCGCTTTTGATGGTGATAAAGGACCGAATACAGGAGGAATGGGTGCATATTCTCCAGTACCACAAATTCCAGAATCAGCGGTTGAAGTAGCGATTGAAACGGTTTTACATCCAACCGCTCAGGCGATGATCAAAGAAGGTCGTTCATTTACAGGTATTTTATATGCAGGTCTTATTTTAACAAACGAAGGCCCAAAAGTAATTGAGTTTAATGCTCGTTTTGGAGATCCGGAAACAGAGGTTGTACTGCCTCGTTTAGACAATGATTTAGTTGATGTATGTAATAGCGTTTTAGATGGAGAAAAATTAGTGCTTAAATGGTCCGAAGAAGCGGTTATTGGTGTAGTACTTGCTTCAAAAGGATATCCGGAAGTATATGAAAAAGGCGCTATTATTCGCGGATTAGATACATTAGAAGATGCAATTGTTTTTCATGCAGGTACAGCTATGAAGCGTGGAGATTTCGTAACAAACGGTGGTCGTGTACTATTTGTTGCTTGTAAAGCAAAAGACTTACAAGAAGCGAAAGATAAAGTATATAAAGAAATCGCGAAAATTAAGAGTGATGGGTTATTTTATCGAAATGATATAGGATACCGCGCAATTGCAAAGGTAGATTGCTAGAAGCTAACATGTTTTATGTTAGCTTCTTTTTTTGTTTAGTATTTACTTTCGATCAAAACATAAAAAGTGGTTTGCTTTATTTTGTATGCAGAAAGCAAGTCCTAATAATTAAAGTAGTATATTATCTAGTTGATCCTGAAATCCCAAGCTTCTCCATCTTCCTGTATAATGTTCGAACACTAATTCCTAAATCAGCAGCAGCCTGTTTTTTTCCTTCATAATCATATCCATAATAATGAAGCTTTTTAATAATACTCTCTTTTTCGGCCTCTTTTAATGTACTGCATTCTTTTGAAGGTGACTGTGGTTGAGTTATATTATGTTGTAGGAATCCCGGTAAGGATGATTGGGTTACTTGGCTACTCTTTTCCATATTCATACTGTATTCTAAAATGTTCTCTAGTTCACGAATGTTCCCAGGCCAGTGATATTGCTTTAACTTTTCTAAAAAATCATCTGTATAAGTTTGAATGAATTTTCCTGTTCTTGTTTGTAATTTTTCAATTAAGAAGGGAACTAGTTTTTTTAAGTCTTCTTTTCTTTCTCTTAATGGTGGTAAATGGATAGGAATAACATTTAGTCTGTAGTAAAGATCGGAACGGAATTGTTTAGATTCCATCAATTTTTCTAATGATTGATTAGATGCAGCGATAATCCGGATATTCACTTTTTTAGGAAGTGTTCCACCAATTCTTTGTACAACACCATCTTGCAGTACTTTCAATAGTTTTGGTTGTAAATGGAGAGGGAGATCGGCAATTTCATCTAAAAATAGTGTTCCTCGATCAGCCATTTCAAAGTAACCTGGTTTTCCTTTTTTCCTTGCTCCCGTAAATGCACCTTCCTCATAGCCAAAGAGTTCACTTTCGAATAAAGATTCAGGAATACTAGCACAATTTATTTCAATGAAATCTCCTCTTTGGAACATGCTCTGTTCATGAATAAGTTTTGCCATTAAGCTTTTTCCCGTCCCTGTTTCTCCAGTAATAACAATAGAGGAAGTACTACTTTTCATATTTTTTAAGATTTCTCTTATGTTTTGCAATGTATGGCTGTTCCCAAGGATATATTCAGTTTGTTTTAATTTCGTGCCCATTGTGGGAGTGGAATAATTGGTTTCATGAATGATAGCAGTAATAATCCCTTTTAATTTTTCCATCCAATAGATAAATTCTTTTTGCTGGTCGATTAACTTCTGTTGTTTATTTTTTGAAAAACTAACGAATGAAAGATAACCGTAGTGGCGTTCATTTTGAATCATGTTTTGTATAATTTCTGCAGTTGATGGACAGCTCTTTTGAAAGTGACAACCATGACACATATTCATATGTCCTGGCTTATGTACAAAGGTAATGGGATGCTCGTATAGTTTTTGGAAAAAGGGGAGGTAGACACGTTCTCCTTTTTTCTTTTTATATTCTTCCGTTGAAGAAACTAATAGCCCTTCATGGTTGAAATAGGCGATTTCTATTTGTAAGAGTTCGGAAAAGGTATGAATAATTTTTGTGATTGCTGTGATTGTAGACAATTTAGAACCTCCTTTCTATTATATAACCATTGTATGATAATTCTAAAAAATGAAAAAGTGTCAAACGTTTGTCAAAAATGTCAAACAATCGTATTAAGATTGCTTGCTATGATAAGGATTTTCTATGCAATAACATTGGCATGATTTTTGCTTAATAAAAAGTAGATGCAAATAAAGGAGGCTTTTTTATGGAAAGAGATTATTTTCAATTAAAGGATAAAGTGGCGGTTGTAACTGGGGCGGCATCAGGAATTGGGTATGCGACTGCAACAATTTTTGCTGAAGTAGGGGCTGCCGTTATTCTTTTAGATATTGATGAAGAAAAGGGTGTGCAAGCTGCACAGAGTTTACGAGATGAGGGACAGCGAGCAGAGTTTTTGAAGTGCGATGTAACAAGTGAATTAGATTGTAAGAATGTTAGCGAACATATTAGGCAGGTATATGGAAGTGTAGATGTGTTGTTTAACAATGCGGGAATTATTAGAAGAAAAACAGTTGTTGAATTAGAGGAAAGGGAGTGGGATTCAGTTATTAATGTTTCATTAAAAGGTGTATACCTATTATCTAAATATATCATTCCAATTATGGCTGAAAAGCAAGGTGGGAGTATTATCAATACAGGTTCCGGATGGGGGCTAAAAGGAGGCGATAAAGCAGCTGCTTATTGTGCTGCAAAGGCCGGTGTTGTGAACTTAACGAAGGCGATGGCAATTGATCATGGTCCGCAAAATATTCGAGTGAATTGTATATGTCCTGGTGATACAGATACACAGTTACTACGTGACGAGGCGAAGCAATTAAATGTGGAAGAGGGAACATTTTTGAAAGAGTCAGCAACAGATCGACCTCTATCAAGAATTGGTACGCCTCGTGATATCGCAAAAGGTGTTTTATTTTTAGCTAGCGATTTGTCATCTTGGGTGACAGGAACGGAACTTGTTGTTGATGGTGGAGGTTTAGCATAATTGAAAGAATTTTAATAAGGGGGTATTAAGATGACGAAAAAGGTACATCCTTACATTCCAAATATGGTACCTGAAGTAAAGGAAGAGATGTTAAAAGAAATAGGCGCTGAATCAGTGATGGAATTATACGCTTGTATACCGGATGAACTAAAGTTGAAAGAGGAAATGAACATACCAAAGGCGCTTACAGAATATGAGTTGCGTCGCCACATTGAAGGGATATTGTGTAAGAACACGAGTACAAGTGAATATCTAAATTTTCTAGGAGCAGGTTGCTGGCAGCATTTTGTACCAGCAGTTTGCGATGAAGTGAATCAAAGATCGGAATTTCTGACGGCATATGCCGGTGAACCTTACGAGGATCATGGTAGATTCCAAGCGTTATTTGAATATCAAAGTCTAGTAGCTGAACTTGTTGATATGGATGTTGTAAATGTACCGACGTTTGATTGGGGGCAAGCAGCAGCTACAGCGATTCGAATGGCTACTCGTATTACAAAAAGAACAGAGGTATTAGTAGCGCAAACCATATCACCTGAAAGAATGAAAATTATTCAAAATTATGGCTCCCCAGATCTTGAATTTGTTTTTGTTATTTATGATGCTGAGAATGGTCTTCTAGATTTAGAAGATTTAAAGAATAAGATTTCTTCTAATGTGGCAGCCATTTATTTTGAAAATCCTTCCTATTTAGGGTTTATTGAATCACAAGGTATGGAAATTGCGGAAATTGCGAAGCAGAATGATGCACTAGTAGTAGTTGGTGTTGATCCAATTTCACTTGGAGTGTTGGCGCCGCCAAGTCACTATCAAGCGGATATTGTTTGTGGTGATTTGCAGCCGCTTGGTATGCATATGAACTATAGCGGAGGGCAAGCGGGATTCATTGCTACAAGGGATGAAGAAAAGTTTATTAATGAATATCCTTCACGTCTATTTGGAATTGTGCCAACAGTAAAAGAAGGGGAGTATGGCTTTGGCGATGTGGCTTATGATCGGACATCTTTTGCCCTTCGTGAAAAAGGAAAAGAATCAGTTGGTACACAAACTGCGTTATGGGGAATTACAGCTGGGGTTTATTTATCGTTACTTGGACCGAATGGCATGTATGAATTAGGTCAAACTATTATGCAAAATAGTCAATATGCAGTAAAACAACTGAACAAAATCCCTGGGGTGAGAGGTTCAAGATTAAGTTCTCCATTTTTTAAAGAGTTTCTTGTCGATTTTAATGGGACCGGTTTATCAGTCGAAACCATAAATAAGAAATTATTAGAAAAGCAGATATTTGGAGGGAAGGATATTTCGAAAGAGTTTCCTATATTTGGTCAATGCGCTTTATATTGCGTTACAGAAGTCCATACGAAGGAAGATTTGGATCAGTTAATTGCCGCCCTTCAAGAAATTGTGACGAATTAAAATAAATGAACAGAAAGGAGAATGAACTCATGAAGAAAATTAAAAGGGATAGTAAAGTTCGTGACTTTCATCAAGCAAAATGGAATGAACCAATTATTTTTGAACTTCATCAGCGAGGAGAAAGAGGAGTAGAAGTTCCGACAGCGGATCAAACGATTGTGCAGGAAGTTGGAGATGGAGTTTCAAAGATTCCTCATTCTATGTATAGAAAAGAAAGAGCGAGACTTCCAGAAATCGGTCAGGCGCGTGTGTTAAGGCATTATGTGAGACTTTCACAAGAGACGTTAGGATCCGATTTTAACGTTGAAATTGGGCAAGGGACTTGTACGATGAAATATATCCCAAAAATTAATGAATTATTAGTACGAAATCCTAAAATAATGGAACTGCATCCTCTTCAAGATGAAAGTACGGTCCAAGGGATGCTAGAGATTATATATAAATTGGATCTTTGTATGAGAGAAATATCTGGTATGGATCATTTTTCATTTCAGCCAAGTGGTGGTACGCAAGCATTATTTGCTATGGCTTCCATTGTAAGAAAATATCATGAATCTCGCGGAGAAGGAGAAAAACGGAACGAAATTATTACAACCATTTTTTCTCATCCTTCACAAGCGGCTACAGCAGCTGTTAAAGGCTTTAAAATCATTACGCTTCATCCCGATAAAGATGGATTTCCTGATCTTGAAAAGTTAAAAGCTGTTGTTTCAGAAAGAACAGCAGGATTTGTTGTAGCGAATCCTGAAGATACAGGGATTTTTAATTCGAAGATTAAAGAGTTTACGAGGGTTGTTCATGAAGCTGGTGGGATTTGTTACTACGATCAAGCAAATGCAAATGGCCTTCTTGGGGTTACTCGGGCGAAAGAAGCAGGATTTGATATGTGTTTTTTTAACCTTCACAAAACATTTGCTGCTCCGCATATGTGTGGCGGACCAGCAACAGGTGCACTTGGAGTGAGCAAAGAGCTAAAAGAATATTTACCTGGACCAATTGTGGAATGCGATGAAGGAAAATATTATTTAAATAATGATCTGAAACATTCCATTGGAAAAGTGCGCGCTTTTCATGGGGTAGCACAAACAATTCTCAGGTCTTATGCATGGATTCGTGCCCTTGGTCCAGAAGGATTAAAAGAAGTGGCGAAAACAGCTGTATTAAATAACAATTATATGTATCACAAAGTACAAAAGATTCGTGGTGCAAGTGCTCCATATGTAAAAGGACAGCGCCTTGAGCAAGTTCGCTATAGCTGGGAAGAGCTGAAAAATGAAACAGGTATTACAACAGAGGATGTCCAAAGAAGAATGACGGATTTCGGCTTACACTATTGGACGAGTCACCATCCATATATCGTACCCCAGCCGTTCACGCTTGAACCGACTGAGAGCTATTCTAAGACTGACTTAGATGAGTATATAGCAGCCCTTGAACAAATTTCTAAGGAAGCCTATGAAAATCCCAAAGTCATTCAAAACGCTCCGCAAAATAGTACGATTCACAAATTAGATGAACAGGATTTTCTCGATAATCCGAAAAAATGGTGTATTACATGGAGAGCGTATCAGAAGAAGGTGCAGTTACTAGAATTGATTTGAAGGAAATGGGAAGGCAATCAGAATTGTTTTTGATTGTCTTTCGTTCTATAACATTGTAATTCTATTATTACAGGTTAAATAGATTGAATGTTTGAAATTATAAAGAGGGGACATTGTATATTTTGAAACGAATCACTTGATTTTGCATAGAATGAATCAGAGTTTTGGTTTACTAGTATTAAGGTCGTTACAATTATTCTATTTTTAGTGATCGGTATTTTCATGATACTTGGTATATTCTTTAGCCCGGCAGTAGGGTTTCATAATCTTACGATAGGTGAGGCTCCTTTCAAAGGAGGATTTTTGGCTATAGTTGGTGTTTTTATGATTGCAGGTTTCTCCTTCCAAGGTACAGAAATGGTTGGTATTGCTTCTGGTGAAAGTGAGGATCCAGAGCGGAATGTTCCTCGGGCAATTCGTAGTGTTTTTTGGAGGGTGTTAATTTTTATGTGTTGGCTATAGCCGTAATAGGGATTATTATTCCATATACAGACCCGAGTCTTCTTAAATCGGATGTGGATCATATTTCTATTAGCCCATTTACTTTAGTTTTTCAAAAAGCTGGACTTGCATTTGCGGCATCATTAATGAATGCTGTCATTTTAACCTCTGTGCTTTCAGCTTGCAATTCTTCTATGTATGCTTCTACTCGCATGCTTTGGGCTCTTGCACAAGAAGGAAAAGCGCCTAAAATTTTGCGTAAGGTAAATAGAAGAGGGGTCCCTACCTATGCTTTGTATGCCAATATTATTTTTAGATTACTTGTCTTTTTATCATCATTCATTGGCGATGGCGTTGTTTATATATGGCTGCTTAATATGACGGGGTTTTTAACATGGATTGGAATCGCAATCTGTCATTATAGATTTCGTAAAGCATACGTGGCACAAGGGAGAAGCTTAAATGAACTAACATTTAAGGCGAAATGGTATCCCTTTGGTCCGTTGTTTACGTTAGTATTATGTATCATTGTTATTATTGGACAAGGAAGTGAAGTGGTTTCTGGAGAGGCGATTAACTGGTATGGAATGCTTGTATCGTATATTAGTGTACCGGTGTTTATTATTCTTTGGTTAGGTTATAAGTTTATTAAAAAGACGAAGGTTGTCCCGTTAAAAGAGTGTGACTTTAGCCGAGATGATTTGTGAAACAGCCTCTAAATTGATTTTTAAGACAATAGAATATATGAATCTCATTTCTATTCATATTACGCATCCGCAGTTAGCGGGTGCATTTTTGTATGGTTGGATTGTCATCATATATAGTTAGATAGAAAGATAGGAAAAATTATATTGTATGTTGAATGTTTCAAGGAGTTACAATCTGTTTGCATTTTAATTCGCCAATCAACAATAGAAAAATAGAAATAACTAAAGTAAGCGCAGCACCAATAAGTGGAAGTGCTTGATTATCTCATGGGTTATTTATAAATTGTAGGTGGGGAATATTTGACGCTTACTATTCAGTGTCTTTTTATATTTGATTTGTTGATAAACATTATGAAAAAACTGGTACAAGTTAATAGATGCAATAGGTAAGAGGATCCTAATGAGTTGAAGCGAGGGTTTTACCTATTGTCATCTGTTTTTGCTATAAAGTATTAGAAATCAATAGTATACTGGTATACCCATTTCAGGGAAATCGCGCATACCCATGCCAGAGAAACCGCCCATGCCCATGCCAGGGAAACCGCCCATGCCCATGCCAGAGAAACCACCCATGCCCATACCAGGGAAACCGCCCATGCCCATACCGGGGAAACCACCCATGCCCATACCAGGGAAACCGCCCATGCCCATACCGGGGAAACCACCCATGCCCATACCAGGGAAACCGCCCATGCCCATACCGGGGAAACCACCCATGCCCATACCAGGGAAACCGCCCATGCCCATACCGGGGAAACCACCCATGCCCATACCGGGGAAACCGCCCATGCCCATACCGGGGAAACCGCCCATGCCCATACCAGGGAAACCGCCCATGCCCATACCAGGGAAACCGCCCATGCCCATACCAGGGAAACCACCCATGCCCATACCAGAGAAACCACCCATACCCATACCAGGGAAACCACCCATACCCATACCAGGGAAACCTATAATACGTTGAGAATCTAATGTCATGTTTTCACCTACTTTTTATAAATTCATATTCTTTTACATGCTATGCTTAAAGAGAATAAAAGAGCTTATTCTCCTTTTAAATTAGGCAAACTAGCTACTGAAACCGCCCGTTATGTGAACTAAGGAAGGCTAGTATGAAAAGAATTAAAAGCTTATGCTATTGACCTTGATGAATATTATGAGATTGTAGTCAGCTATAATAAAGAAAAGAGATAAAGAAACGGCCTGAATGTATACTGTTGTTGTTGAGAATATCAGTAAAATTGAGATGAGGTCAGTGTTTATTAGGATAGGAATATAAAAAAATATAATGAATTTTACATTCGAAAAAGGGAAAGAATCCTAAATGTTTAGGTTGTTTTTTAATAATCGTATAAGTGGAAAGTTTTTATTTTTTTAAGTCTGTTTCTCGTATTATTGTTGTATCTGTTATAAAGCCTGTATTCCATAATCAGTGTTATATGGAAATCATAAAGTTTATTGGTGATTTTATTTTTAATAATTAGAAAAAGCAACTAAATTTAGTTGCTTTTTTTGTGTAGGGAAGAGAACCACTGAATATAAACTTAAGACTCTTTCTCCTTTTTTAGTTTTCCTTTTTGCTTTGCCATTTCTCGAAGTAAATACTCGATGTGAGCGTTAACGCTACGAAATTCATCATTTGCCCATTTTTCGATGACTGCGTGTAATTCAGGATCAATACGTAATGGAAAGCTTTTCTTTTTGGCCATAATTACCTACAACCTTTAATATAGACTTCCTGTGTTAATCACTGGCTGTGCACCTTTATCTGAAACGATGGCAACCAATAAGTTGTTAACCATGTTCGCTTTACGCTCGTCATCTAAATCGAGTACGCCTTCCTCATCTAACATATGAATCGAATCTTTGGCCATTTTTACAGCACCTTCGACAATCTCTTTTCGTGCTGCTAAAACAGCTTTCGCTTGTTGACGTTGAAGCATTGCATGGGCAATCTCTGTTGCATAAGCTAAATGTGTTAAACGAGTTTCTAGTACCTCTACACCAGCAATATCTAAGCGCGCTTCTAATTCACGTCTTAGTTCCTCAGAGATTTCTTCGGCATTTCCACGTAGTGTGATGCAATTGTCATCTTGAAAATTATCATACGGATATTTCGTTGCAACGTGGCGAATTGCTGTTTCACTTTGAATTTCTACGAATTCATCATAATGTTCAACCCCAAAAATCGCTTTTGCTGAATCGACAACTTTATAAACGACAACAGCTGCAATTTCAATCGGGTTCCCATCTACATCATTTACCTTTAGTTTTTTACTATTAAAGTTTTCAACGCGAAGAGAAACAGTTTGACGAAGTGCGAATGGAATTGTTAAAAATAATCCATTTTGACGGATTGTTCCTAAATAGTTCCCAAAAAACGTAATCACTTTTGCTTGATTTGGTTGGACAATCCCAATACCGGTGGCAAGAATAGCAGCTAAAATTAGACAAAGTACAGCTACTACAAATATTTCTTGTACGAGGCAAAATACACCGATACCGGCTAAAGCTAAAAGACCAATAATACCTAGAAAACCATTTACATAAAACACTTGTTTTTCTCTCATATAATCGCCTCCTTCTGATATAAAAATGATATCACTTTTATATCATCGAATGCAAGGGAGGAAAACTCTATTTTCTGAAAATAATAAAAAAACTTTTCTTAGAAGAGTGGGAAATTAGTTTTTTAGGTGTGCGGTGCGATACATCTCAAATTAATATATAGCTACAGTTATTTATCACGCATTAACGGGCAGTAAGACCTCCACCTCAGAATCCAGTAAAAGCAAAGAGATTAGATGGGGGGCGGGCTGCCCGTAAAAGCTCGATTGGTACGGGCTAATAATCAGTGGGGGATGAAGAAAACCTCCACTGATTAAAGTTTCACTTTATTAAATTTTGAGGGTGTTGTAATTGATTCAATGCATAAAATGACTCATCAAAAAGTATTAGCCTCCGAAAGGCGAGGATTTATTGAAATGAATTCGAAGAACATTAAAAAAGGTGCGAGAACTGGTTGAAAAAAGCGATCTTCTGCAATACAAGCCACAATACGTTGAAATCTTAGATAGATGGGAGAAAGGTGATTTCACTCAAGCGGTTGAGGAGCATAATTTTTTTGGGAAATACAAGGCGGTAACACTGGTAAAGCCTACAAATTAACAAATCCAGAGCAAGAGAAAGAATTCATTCAAACACAAGGAAAGTAAAGAGCGAAAAAATCCGCTCTTTTTTTAGTGGAATCTCTTAGGGGAAATAAAACAAAAAGAACATTAGTTCTGTTTTGTGATAAAATAAAGAAGACTTAGCCGCTCACTGCAGCAGCTAAGTCTCTTTGAGAGCATCTTGCATCGTGACAAATGATTCAAAGCGGTTTCGCCAGGATTGCTTCTTCAATCGCTGACTCAATCTCTTTGTCAGAAGCATCATAACTTCCTTTTGATCCTGGTTTGTCAGGACTGGAAGTGTGACTTACTTCTTCTTGTTTAGCATGTCCTTTTTTATTAAAATCCATGCTAGGTATTTTTAAGGCACCCATGTTTATATATTTTCCAAATTTACATGCTTCAGTAATAGGACAGAAACGCAAGATTCCTTCTGCAATTTTCATTGCACCAAGCCACAGCAAAACCTTTGACCAAGTGCACCATGGTTTACGTGTGAGTTTAGCTGTGCTACAACTTAGTACAACTAAACCGAGTGTAATTCGGATTAGAGCATTCATTATGCCGATGTTTTGCTTCATCAAAGAAAACACTCCTTCTTCATCAGCTTAGAAATAGCAAACACTATTTCAGTTGTTATTATTCCACGTAAGTTTCGCGATATGTAATCCAACATTTGACGGTGAAAAAGATGTTGGATTGGACGTGTGTATAGGTGTCTTTTTTTGTTATAATGTAAGAATGCATAAAAGGAAGTTTAAAAAGTCCGGTCAAGATAACCTTCGCATTTCTTCGTTGCTTTGCCAGTCCGGTACTCATGTAGTATATAGCTACACTCCGTGTCCTCCTGGCTGCAGCGCCTCGAATAGCTCGGCTCTCTAGATCCTCCTTTTTGAACCAGCACATAAAGGTGAATAGACAAAAGAAAGGGTGTTTTCATGTACGATATTTCACAGTGGAAACATGTATTTAAACTTGATCCGAATAAGGAATTAAGCGATGAACATTTAGAAATGATTTGTGAATCTGGAACAGACGCAGTGATTGTAGGCGGAAGTGACGGGGTAACAATTGATAATGTATTACACATGCTAGTAAGCATTCGTAGATATGCAGTTCCTTGTGTGTTAGAGGTTTCTGATCTTGAAGCTCTTACACCAGGGTTTGATTTTTATTACATTCCAAGTGTTTTAAACAGCTCAAAAGTGGAATGGATAACGGGAATTCATCATGAGGCATTGAAAGAATTCGGGGATATTATGAACTGGGATGAAATTTTCATGGAAGGATATTGTGTTTTAAATCCAGAAGCAAAAGTAGCTCAGCTTACAGAAGCGAAATGTGATTTAACAGAAGATGATGTGATTGCATATGCACGTATGGCAGACAAGCTTCTGAAGTTGCCGATTTTCTACTTAGAATATAGCGGTACTTACGGAGATATTGAACTCGTTAAAAATGTAAAAGCAGAATTACAACAAGCAAAGTTGTATTACGGCGGTGGAATTTCAAGTGCGAAAGAAGCAAAAGAAATGGCACAGTACGCTGATACAGTCGTTGTAGGAAATGTAATTTATGATGATATAAAGGCAGCTTTACAAACAGTAAAAGCTGTAAAAGGAGAGTAGGTGCAGGCACATATGAGTATAACTGATAAATTATTAAATGGTTTAAATCCTCAGCAACAAAAGGCAGTGCAAACAACAAACGGACCACTTCTATTAATGGCAGGTGCTGGTAGTGGTAAGACGCGTGTGCTAACACATCGCATCGCATACTTACTTGGTGAAAAAGGTGTAGCACCTTGGAATGTATTAGCAATTACTTTTACAAATAAAGCGGCTCGTGAAATGCGTGAACGTATCGATAAGCTTGTTGGCCCGGAAGCGGAAGATATTTGGATTTCTACGTTCCACTCAATGTGCGTACGTATTTTACGACGTGACATTGATCGTATCGGAATTAATCGTAACTTTACGATTTTAGATGCAAGTGATCAACTTACGGTTGTAAAAAAGATTATGAAAGAGCGTAATATTGATCCGAAAAAATTCGATCCACGTTCTATTTTATCTGGTATTAGTAATGCAAAGAATGAATTGTTATCTGCTGATAAATATGCAAAGCAAATTTCAATTGCGGATCCATTTGAAAAATTAACAAGCGATGTATATACAGAATATCAAAAACGTCTTTTGAAAAATAACTCATTAGATTTTGATGATTTAATTATGATGACGATCCATTTATTTGAACGTGTTCCAGAAGTATTGGAATTCTATCAGCGTAAGTTCCAATATATTCATGTGGATGAGTACCAAGATACGAATAGAGCCCAATACATTCTTGTAAATAAATTAGCTGCTCGCTTTAAAAACCTTTGTGTTGTTGGTGATTCTGACCAGTCCATTTATCGTTGGCGTGGGGCGGACATTTCTAACATTTTGTCATTTGAAAAAGACTACGAAAATGCACAGGTTATCTTGTTAGAGCAAAACTACCGTTCATCACAAAATATTTTAAATGCGGCTAATGCTGTAATTGAAAATAATTCAAATCGTAAACCGAAAAAATTATGGACAGACAATCAAATTGGAAGTAAGATTTCGTATTACCGTGCTGCAACGGAAAAGGATGAAGCATATTTTGTTGCAAAAAAAATTCGCGATGAAATTCAAATGGGAAATCGAAAATATACAGATTTTGCGGTTCTGTATCGTACGAACGCCCAGTCTCGTATGGTCGAGGAGATTTTCTTAAAGTCTAATATTCCATATAAAATTGTCGGCGGCATTAAGTTCTATGATCGTAAAGAGATTAAAGATATTTTGGCATACTTACGTTTAATTGCAAATCCAGATGATGAGATTAGCTTCGCACGTATTATTAACATGCCGAAGCGAGGAATCGGTGCCACGTCTATCGATAAAATTATTAACTACGGCGTGCAAAATGGGATTTCATTAACGGCTGTAATGGATGAAATTGAACATGTCGGAGTAAGTGCAAAAATCACAAAAGCAGTAAAAGAATTTGCAAGTCAATTACACAACTGGGTAAACATGCAAGAATACTTATCTGTTACGGAACTAGTAGAAGAAGTGATTGAGAAAACGGGTTACCGCGATATGCTAAAGAATGAACGTTCTTTAGAAGCAGAAGGACGACTTGAAAACTTAGATGAGTTTTTATCTGTTACACAGACATTTGAATCGCAAAGTGAAGATAAGAGTCTTGTTGCTTTCTTAACAGATTTGGCACTTGTAGCAGATATTGATCGCGTGGATGAGGATCCAACTGCGGGTGAAGAAGTTATTTTAATGACGATGCACTCGGCAAAGGGACTTGAATTCCCAGTTGTCTTTATTATTGGACTAGAAGAAGGAGTGTTCCCGCATACTCGCTCTCTTATGGAAGAAGATGAAATGCAAGAGGAACGCCGTCTTGCTTATGTAGGTATTACTCGTGCGGAAGAAGAGTTATATTTATCAAATGCCCAAATGCGTACGTTATTCGGTAGAACAAATATGAATGCAGCATCTCGATTTATTTCAGAAATTCCTACGGAGTTGCTAGAACCATTAAATGAAACAGCGCCAAAGCGTGAGACATTTAGTGCAAAAGGAAGATCGGCTGGGGCAACAACGACAACACGTTCCCGCTCTGCATTTGTGCGTCCAACTGTGAAAACGACAGGAGGAGAGCAAATTGGCTGGGCTGTAGGTGATAAAGCGTCCCATCAAAAATGGGGTGTTGGTACAGTTGTAAGTGTGAAAGGTGAAGGAGATGCAAAAGAATTAGATATTGCATTCCCAAGTCCAATTGGCATTAAACGCTTATTAGCAAAATTTGCACCTGTAACGAAACAATAGAAAGGAGTAAGGATATGTCAAAAGAAGAGGCAAAGCAGCGTATAGAAGAACTTCGTGATATGTTGAATGCATTCAACTATCAATATCACGTATTAGACAATCCTTCTGTTTCTGATGCGGAATACGACCGCGATATGCAGGAGCTTATAAAATTAGAAGCAGAGAACCCAGAATTTTTAATAGAAGACTCTCCCACCGTTCGAGTTGGGGGAGCAGTGCTTGATATATTTGAAAAAGTAACGCACAAATCGCCGATGTTAAGTTTAGGAAATGCCTTTAATGAAGGAGATTTACGTGATTTTGATCGCAGAGTACGTCAAGGAATTGATGATTCAAATGTAAGATATATATGTGAATTAAAAATTGACGGTCTTGCTGTTTCCCTTCATTATGAAAAAGGACGCTTCGTTCAAGGCGCAACACGTGGCGATGGCGTAACTGGTGAAGATATTACGCAAAATTTAAAAACAATTAAAGCGATCCCTCTTCGTTTGAAAGAAGAAGTAACATTAGAAGCGCGCGGTGAAGCATATATGCCAAAGCGTTCATTTGTAAAATTAAACGAAGAGAAAGAACAAAATGGCGAGGCAGTTTTTGCAAATCCACGTAATGCAGCAGCAGGATCACTTCGCCAGCTTGATCCAAAAATTGCTGCGAAGCGTAATTTGTCAATGTTTGTGTACGGCCTTGCTGATGTGAAAGAAAAGACGATTGCATCACATAGCGAATCATTAAACTTCTTAGGCCAGCTTGGGTTTAAAACGAATCCAAATCGCCGCACATGTGAAACAATTGAAGATGTAATCGCTTATGTAGAAGAATGGCAGGAAAAGCGCCCGAATCTTAATTATGAGATTGATGGAATCGTAATTAAAGTAGATGATGTGGCCTTGCAAGATAGTTTAGGAACAACAGCAAAGAGTCCACGCTGGGCAATTGCTTATAAGTTTCCGGCAGAAGAAGTTGTAACGAAATTAACAGGTATTGAACTGAGCGTGGGACGCACAGGGGTTGTGACACCGACGGCAGAACTAGAGCCAGTTCGAGTGGCAGGAACAATTGTCCGCCGTGCATCTCTACATAACGAGGATCTAATTCGTGAAAAAGATATTCGAATTGGTGACTACGTTATTGTGAAAAAGGCTGGAGACATTATTCCGGAAGTAGTTAATGTTATTTTCGATAAACGTACTGGTGAAGAAGAAGAGTATCATATGCCAACGCATTGTCCGGCTTGTGACAGTGAACTGGTTCGTTTAGAAGAAGAGGTAGCTCTGCGTTGTATTAATCCAGCATGTCCAGCGCAAATTCGTGAAGGATTGATTCATTTTGTTTCAAGAAATGCAATGAATATTGATGGGCTTGGAGAGCGTGTTATTACACAGCTCTTTGAAGCAGATTATATTCGGACATTCGCAGATTTGTATCCATTAACGCAAGAGCAATTGTTACAATTAGAGCGTTTTGGTGAGAAATCAGCATCTAAATTAGTACAAGCAATTGAAACTTCTAAGGAAAATTCGTTGGAGCGTCTATTATTTGGACTTGGTATTCGTCATGTCGGTGCAAAAGCGGCTCGCACGTTAGCTGAGCATTTTGAAACGATGGATCATCTTGTGAAAGCAACAGAAGAAGAGTTAAAAGAGATTAATGAAATTGGCGAGAAAATGGCCCAATCAATTGTAACGTACTTTGATAATGAAGACGTGTTAGAATTATTACAACAATTTAAAGAGTACGGTGTTAACATGACCTACAAAGGCATAAAACGTGCTGATTTACAAAATATTGCATCTTACTTCGCTGGAAAAACAATCGTTCTAACAGGGAAACTAGAAGTTATGGGGCGTAGCGAAGCGAAGAAAAAGATTGAAGAGCTAGGTGGAAAAGTAACAGGTAGTGTAAGTAAAAGTACTGATTTAGTCGTTGCTGGTGAAGCGGCAGGGTCAAAATTAGCACAAGCAGAGAAACATAATATTGAGGTTTGGAATGAAGAGAGGTTCTTACAAGAGCTGAATAAGTAAGAGGTGCAAACTTACCATGAAAAAAATAGCATTAGCGGTATTAAGCCTAGGTCTACTTCTAAGTGGATGTAGTACAGGTATAAAAAAAGAAGAAAAAGTTGTTGAAAAATCGGGTAAATCAAAAGAACAAGCGATTGTTCCGAAATATTCTATTTCTGAGGATTATTACAAAACAACGGTGCCATTTGATCCAGGTTCTGCACGTGGCTTAGTTGTACAAGGATTAAATAGCCGTCTGGATATAGATGAATTTGAAACAGGACTAATGCGTATTGCGAAAGAATCGTTTAGTACGAAGGATTATCTATTCAAAGGTGGTAGCTCTTTAGATAAAGAAACGGTTCAAATGCTTGTAAAGAGAAAGCGTACAGATGCGGAGCAAAAAGAGTTAGAAGAGAAACTGAAAAAAGACGCAGTGAAATTCCCTAATATTGGATTAAATCCGGCGTTACAAGAAGGTTCAGAATCATTAGAGGTTCGAAACAAAAAAACACCAATGTATCTTTCTAATATTTTAGAGCACGATTATTATGTACGAAAAGGTGAAAAAGAAGTTGAACTTGGTGGAGTTGTTATTGGTTTAGCAATGAATTCGGTTCATTATTATACTGAGGAACATGGGTATCCACGTGAGGTAGAAATTTCAGAAAAAGAAATGTTAGATCAAGGTAAGTCTATGGCACAAGAAATTTTAACATTATTGCAAAAGAAAGATCCAAAATTAAAAAATGTTCCCATTACATTTGCGATTTATCGCCAAGGATCAAAATCGACACTTGTACCAGGAAAATTTGTATCTTATGCTCAAATAGATAAAGGCAGTGACAAAGTAGGAGATTGGAAAGCAATTAATGAAAAATATTACTTGTTCCCTTCTGAATCAGCTAAAACGGATGTGCGTGAAGATTACGCAATTGTAGAAAACTTTAAAGCAAAACTGAGTGAGTTTTTCAAAGGTGACTACACAGCTATTGTTGGTACAGGATTTTATAAAGATGATCAATTAAAAGAAATGAAACTTGAAATCCCTGTTCAGTTTAATGGAAAAGCAGAAGTGATTGGATTTACACAATTTGTTGCTGGACAAGTTATGCAATACTTCCCGAATTATGTGAAAGTACAGGTGACAATTAAATCTGTTGAACGACCAGAAGCGATTATTATTCGTGAGGCGAAGCAGGATGAACCATTTGTGAAAATTTTAGATTAAGAAAAAAGCTGTTCCTTTCTGGAACGGCTTTTTTTCTTCTGTAATTTTGTTATAATTTCTAATGTTGTGAACAAAAAGGGGTAAGGAGAAAAGACATGGGTGAGTTAAGCTTACAGATTATTGTATTACTCGTTGCTTTTGGTTTTTTGGCTGCATTTATTGATTCAGTTGTTGGAGGAGGAGGGCTCATTTCACTTCCAGCACTTATGTTTGTGGGCTTATCGCCTGCATCGGCAATTGCAACAAATAAGCTGGCTGCAACGATGGGGACTTTTACAAGTGCTATTTATTTTATTCGTTCAGGAAAGGTTAATTTTCGTATAGTAGGAAAATTAATCCCATTAACTATTGTGGGTGCGATAGCTGGAGCTTTAGTTGTGAAATTTATTCCACCCGATATTTTACGGCCGCTTGTACTTATTATGTTGGTATTTATTGCAATTTATATTATTGTAAAAAAAGATTGGGGGAGTGCGTCCACTTATAAAAAGATGACGAAAGGAAAAGCATTAATGTTTTTCTTTGTTATTTTAAGTTTAGGATTTTATGATGGATTTTTTGGTCCCGGGACAGGTTCATTTTTAATTTTTGCATTTTTATTAATTGGTTTGGACTTTATTCAAGCTGCTGCATCTGGAAAACTTTTGAATTTCGTTAGTAACATTGTATCTTTAATCACATTTCTATTTTTAGATGTCATTCATTTTGAATACGGTATTATTATGGGGTTATCAATGATTTTAGGGGCTTATCTAGGATCAAAGTTTGCAGTACAAAAAGGTGTTGGATATGTGCGGACTTTATTTTTATTGGTGACAATTTTATTAATTGGGAAAAATGTTTTGGAATATGTTCATATTATTTAGCTTCATACATAACGTATGAAGCTTTTCTTTTTTATTATATTTTAAAAATTAATTAATTTTTAAAATATAAGTCTAGGAATATTTGAATAAATCTAAATTATCGTGTAGAATAATGTTGTAAAATGTAAACGTTTTTCTAAGGGGAGGCTAAAAAGAATGGTAGTAGCATACAAGCATGAGCCATTTACAGATTTTTCAGTAGAGGCTAACAAGTTAGCGTTTGAAGAAGGTTTAAAGAAAGTAGAATCTTATCTTGGACAAGACTATCCATTAATTATCGGGGGAGAAAAGATCACTACAGACGAGAAAATCGTTTCTGTAAACCCTGCAAATAAAGAAGAAGTTGTGGGCAGTGTTTCAAAAGCAAGCCGTGAATTAGCTGAAAAAGCAATGCAAGTGGCGGATGAAACATTCCAAACTTGGAGAAAGTCAAAACCAGAAATGCGTGCAGACATTTTATTCCGTGCTGCAGCAATTGTTCGTCGTAGAAAGCATGAGTTCTCTGCTATTCTTGTAAAAGAAGCAGGTAAACCATGGAATGAGGCAGATGCTGATACAGCAGAAGCAATCGACTTTATGGAATATTATGGTCGTCAAATGTTAAAATTAAAAGACGGTATTCCAGTAGAAAGCCGTCCAATTGAATATAATCGTTTCTCTTACATTCCATTAGGAGTAGGTGTTATCATTTCTCCTTGGAACTTCCCATTCGCAATTATGGCAGGTATGACAACAGCTGCAGTAGTTTCTGGTAACACAGTATTACTAAAACCAGCTAGTACAACACCTGTAGTGGCAGCGAAATTTATGGAAGTATTAGAAGAAGCAGGCTTACCGGCAGGCGTTGTAAACTTCATCCCTGGTAGCGGATCTGAAGTTGGTGACTACTTAGTAGACCACCCTCGTACACGTTTCATTAGCTTCACTGGATCACGCGATGTAGGTATTCGTATTTACGAACGCGCAGCAAAAGTAAATCCAGGCCAAATTTGGTTAAAACGTGTTATCGCTGAAATGGGCGGTAAAGATACAATCGTTGTTGATAAAGAAGCAGATCTTGAATTAGCTGCTAAGTCTATCGTTGCATCTGCATTTGGATTCTCAGGACAAAAATGTTCTGCTTGTTCTCGTGCAGTAATCCATGAAGATGTATACGATTATGTATTAAACCGTGCTGTTGAATTAACGAAAGAATTAACTGTAGGTAACCCAGCTGAAAAAGACATGAACATGGGACCAGTTAATGACCAAGCTGCATTTGATAAAGTAATGAGCTATGTTGCAATTGGTAAAGAAGAAGGTAAAGTAGTAGCAGGTGGCGAAGGAGACGACTCTAAAGGCTGGTTCATCCAACCAACAATCGTTGCTGACGTTGCAGAAGACGCTCGTTTAATGAAAGAAGAAATCTTCGGACCAGTAGTAGCATTCTGTAAAGCGAAAGACTTTGATCATGCGCTTGCAATTGCAAATAACACAGAATACGGTTTAACAGGAGCTGTTGTTTCTAATAACCGTGAACATATCGAAAAAGCACGTGAAGACTTCCACGTTGGTAACTTATACTTCAACCGTGGATGTACTGGTGCAATCGTAGGTTACCAACCATTTGGTGGTTTTAACATGTCTGGTACAGACTCTAAAGCTGGTGGACCTGACTATATCGCACTTCACATGCAAGGAAAAACTACTTCTGAAACTTTATAAGAAATAGATGAAAAGGCCTTCCTGTAATAGGGAAGGCCTTTTTCATGTAAGAAAGATTCTGATTGGAAAACTGCTACCTTGCTTAAATACAATATAAAAGAGTGAAAAGAAACAAAAGCACCAGAAAAATTGATTCATTCGTCATATTTTTCTGTATTAATTTTTTGAATTTCCTGTATAATTCAATTTGAAAGAAAATCTATGGTTAGACAAGAGGACACTACTTTCGGTTTTGCTCACTGAAAGTAGTGTTTTTGTATTTTTCAGAAAAAACATTGTAACAAATTATGGTAAATGATAAAATGAAACATGAAAGATTGGGAGAAAAATAAGTAGCTATTGAACAGTACTGTATAATATATGGTACTGAATAATAAAAGCTATATGAACAGGGATGTATGGAATTTAATTTTTAACGATTTTATAGAAAGAAATACGACGAAGGAAGTGTTATTTTATGAAAAAGATTGTTCTTATCGCATTATCGTTGTTAGTTATTGGGGGCATTGGTGTTGGGGCAATGACTGTTTTCGGTGTAGCTTTTAATAAAACTGAAATTCATAAAAAAGAAACGGTGGCTGTTGAAAAAATTGATGAAATTGAAATAAAGACTTCTGCCACAGATGTTGAAATTATTACAGTTGATTCAAAAGATATCGAAGTGTTACTGGATGGAGAAATAAGCAAAGAGCTAGTAGATGAATATAAATTTGATGTAAAAAAAGAAAACAATAGATTAAATATTAAATTTAGTAAAAATCAGAATTATGTTGGATGGGGAATTGGAACTGCCGCAGATGTAAACTTACAAGTTAAAGTTCCAAAGAAAATATATGACACTGTCAAAGTAACCACATCATCAGGAGATTTTGTTGCAAAAGAAATTGAAACAAAGGTAGCGGAGATAAATACTTCTTCTGGGGATGTATCATTATCACATTCTAAGGTAAATGAAAAATTAACAGCTAAAACATCTAGTGGAAAGATTAAGACAGATAAAAGTGA
The DNA here is from genome assembly GCF_000374885.1 of Bacillus sp. 105MF. NCBI lineage: Bacteria > Bacillati > Bacillota > Bacilli > Caryophanales > Bacillaceae > Bacillus > Bacillus sp. 105MF. The sequence goes on from NZ_KB895579.1 coordinate 34,917, forward strand.
AATCGAAGTAGCAAAATTGAACACACGTAGCGGGAAAATTAGAGTAGAAGGTTTACATTCTAAAGAATTAGCAGCTAATACATCATCGGGTGATATTGAATATAATGATCGTAGTTTGCGGGGAGAAGTAGAGTGTAATACATCAAGCGGTGATGTTAAGATGCAATTTGATACATTTCCTGAATCCTTAAGAGTTGAGTTTGATAGAAGTTCAGGTAAAGCGGATATAAATGTTGCTGGTCTGCTATATGAGGAGAAATCAAAGAATCAGTTGATTGGAGTAAAAGGTACAGGGGAAAATAAGGTGAAAGTAAAAACAAGTTCGGGAGATTTCAAGTTACGGTAACCTTTGAATAACAGCATAAAAAATCATGTCTCTGTCTGTGAGAGACATGATTTTTGTTTCAGATGGAGTTTCTAAAACTGAAGAATTCTTCTGTACTTATGACATCTGCATATACGTCATTCAAACTTGCTAAAATTGTATTATGGATATAAACGGCAGGAATCGTAGCGTTTTTAAAGATGAGATCTTTTGTTGCGCATGCATCATGTACAACAGTACAACGAAAACCGAAATCAAAAGCAGCTCTTACTGTAGCATCAATACACATATGAGTCATCATCCCGCATATAATAACATGTTCAATTTCTAAGTTTTGCAATTGCTCTAATAGGTCCGTTTCCCGAAAACCGTTTGGATAGTGTTTGAGAATAACAGTTTCATTTTTTAAGGGGCGAACATTTTCATGAATGTGGACTCCTTCTGTGTTAGGGAGAAAAAAAGTAGCATTTTCTTGAATAGATACATGTTGGATATGAAAAATAGGTTGATTCATTTCTCGAAAATGCTGAAGTAGTTGACTTGCATACTCGCTAGCTTCCATGGTGCCACGTAGTTCCATTTTACCATTTGGAAAATAATCATTTTGAATATCAACGAGTAAAAGGGCTGTTTTCATATAATCGATCGTCCTCCGTTTTTATTTCGTATTCATGTAATGTTATTCAATTAACAGAGGAGATTTTCCTTTTAGAAAGACTTTCTTATTTCATTTAAAAATTTTAATAAAAAGATAATTGGTATATTTTAGGGTTTTTGTATTGACCCTCGCTTTTCAGAGTTTTATAGTAAGACGTAATTAAGTGACAATTAAATCGATACACTCTTATCCAGAGAGGTGGAGGGACTGGCCCTGTGATACCTCAGCAACGGGTTTTTTAATACCGTGCTAATTCTAAGCAAGCTCTTAAAGGCTTGGAAGATGAGGAGATGTGAATGAGTATATAAGTGCTCTTCTTCTTATTTTTATTACAGATATGAAGAAGAGCACTTTTTATTTGATTTCAAGGCTCTGTTTCAAATTGTTACAGCGTGTAAAAACTTGAAAAAATCGTAAAATAATATCGGGTTTAACGAACTAACCAGTAGGAACCCCTTCGCTGTTAGCTCGTTCAACATATATCATACCTAACAGACGATACCTTAATTTTGTACCTTCCAATTCTGTGTAATAAAAAATTCAACGTCTGTTAGGTAGAGTGAAAAGGCCAGGAGTTTTCCTGGTTTTTTAATTTGATTAAGTAAGGAAGCTAGCTGAAAATAAGGTGATCCAGATCATAATAGGATAGGAGAGTAAACTAAAAAATAGTGTGAGAGCCAGTTTCTTTTTATTGATTAATAATTTTACTAGTGAGAATGCATAGAGGGAAAACAGTACAATTATAAATGCTGATATTGCCCCAGGATTGTAAGAGCGATAAACGAAAAATAAAACAATATGTTGAACAGCGTTAAAGAAAATAGCTCCTTGTATGAAAATAATCCAGTAAACAGATGATATAATATGAATTTGGTATAGGGTAATGAAGAGTAGAACAATGGTCGTTAATATACAAATCGCTATTACAAACTGCTTATTGCTTATGAAATGAATTGAGAATTGATTGGCAAGATACTGAGGTATTTTAATAGATTCTTCAAGGTTATGAATGAAAAATAATAAGGGAATAAACCAAACAATAATATTGGTAGATATATGTTTAATTTTAGGTGTTTTAATCAAATAAATCATCTCCAGGTAAAGAAATAGAAAGCCCGTAAGGAAAGGGCCCCCTATGCTCTTATAGTTATTCAATCGTAATGCTTTTTAAGTTTACTTCTGCAGGCTGTTTTTCTTCCTGTATACAAGCGGAAAGCTCTTCTTGCAAAATATGAATCATCTTTTTAGCTTGCTGTCCGATAGGAGTAGGTAATTCATTGATGATACAAATCCCAAGCTTTAATTTTGTTTGAATGACTGTTCTTAGCAAATCCTCATGCATGAACAACGCCTCCAAATCGAATGATTAGCACATCCCCTTCAAATTTTGCGCCCTGAACAGATAAGTGCGTTAATGTTTTTGGTAAAGTAATGTTTCGTTTGACAGAGCCGGCGCGAATGATGAGTTCATCACCTTTTTGATTTAAAGAGAGTTCACTTTTATCTGAGAATGGAATAGAGAGAACAAAAATATATTCATCTCCATCCTTTTTTACATATTGTGTACGCCCGTTGAATTTTACAGCGGTTGGTTCTACATCATCTTTGAATAGAGCAGCTCCTACACGCTCTAGCATAGGTAATCCAACTACTTCTTGTTCAAACATTGGAGCTTCATAAATAGGAAGTGGTTGGAAGCTATCTTGAATTAATGCTTTATATTTTTTCTGCGCGTCTTTCCATGCTTGGAAGTAGGGGTCGGTAACGGTATCAGGGATGACGCGGTTAATCATGATCGCATCCACGTTATAATCATATAAATTCAAATAGGTGAAGCTACGCTGCGCTTCTTTAATAACCATTTTTTCTGGATTTACAACAACGCGAATACTTGTCACTTCACGGTTAGATAAAATATCCCGCATTTCTCCAAGGTGTTCAAGTGTATTTGTTAATTCATCCATAATATCATCAGTAGGAAGTGGGACTCCTAGAAGTGGTTGTGCAACAGGTCGGACAACTTTTAAAACTTTTCTTTTAATCGGAAAGAGTTTTTCCATCCACCAGCCGAGCATATCAGGAAAGCTTAGCATGGCGAGAGTTTCTCCGGTTGGTGCGCAATCAATAATGATGACATCATATGTTTTCTGTTTATAGTAATCGAGTACACGAAGTAAACTAATTAAGTCCTCCATGCCAGGAAACATCGTTAATTCCTCTGTTGTAATATCATCGGCTGCTTTTGATGTGAATAGCAATGTAATATACTTTTGTAATTTCCCCCAGCCTTTTTCCATTTCATAAATTGTATTGATTTCTTGTGCCCATAAATTTTCACGAATTTCTAGTGGCTCAGAAGATAATTTTATGCCAAAGGAATCTCCTAAGCTATGAGCTGGATCAGTGCTCATTACTAATGTTTTTAATCCTTGTTTTGCACTTTGAAGTGCTGTTGCTGCTGAAATGCTAGTTTTTCCTACGCCGCCTTTACCTGTATACAAAATAATTCTCATATTTATATCCCCTTTGTTTCGGTTGTCGAATATTACGAGTGTCGAAATATATATTTGAATAAAAACCCATAAAGGGCATTATTCAATTGGGATGTTCTTCATCTTAGGTGTAGGAAGCTTTTCGACTTGTTTTTGTTGTGACGTAGCGATGTGATTCATAATCTTTTGGAAGATTTGTAGTAAAAATGCTTTTTCTTCTTCTGATAATGCTTCTGTCACAAAGTTAAAGTAATGAGCCGCATTTTGTTTTACTTCTTGAACGAGTTGTACACCAGTTTCTGTTAAGCGAATTAGTACAATGCGTCGATCATTTTCGTTCCGATAGCGCTCAATATATCCTTTTTTCACAAGCCGGTTAACGACACCTGTCGTTGTGCTCATTGGAATATCGAGAAGCTCCGTGATTTTCGTCATTGTAATATCTGTATTTCGCTCCATCCATAACAGACAGAATACTTCTGTTTTAGAAAGTGATAAATCAAGGCTCACCCATTCTTCTGGGTAGAAAAGCTTCTTGGCATTATCTAGCAGTAAATCTAAAAAATGTTCATATTGCAACAATTATTTCCACTCCCGTATATTTCGAGGTTCGTAATATTTATTTCTATTGTATGTATGTTTGAAATAAATGTCAAACAATTATGATTTGTTTTTTCAGATTAGATAAAAAATAAATTTTATATTAGAAAATGTATGTAATAGAGTAATAAGTAGATAAATATATTTTACATAAAAATCCATAATAGTAATATACTTATCTATTATGGAGGTACAGCTACAAGGGGGAGAACCATGAGGAGAAGAAATACCCAAGCGTTCACATTTTTAGTATGGACTTCATTTGTTTGTGCGCTTTCTGGTATGTTAATTGGTATTTATACATTAGATGAAACACTTAGCGTAAAAGGATACTATTTAATAGGTACATTATTTTTAACAATGTCCTGTTTTGTACTGCAAAAAACAATTCGTGATAATGAAGAAGATAACGAGCGTTTACCGAAAAACGAACCACTAGATAAAGAATAAATTGAGAGGAAAGGCAGAAGCCTTTCTTTTTTTATGTAAAAATGCTGTAAGTACCGTGTGTTGACTTGCTTGAAGTACTGAAAATTTGGTATCATCAATAGTATTGTAGATTGAACGATATATTATGGAGGTGGCCTAGCCGTGTCAAGAATTTCCGTTGAGAATGTAAAGCATGTAGCGCATTTAGCACGTCTTGCAATTACAGATCAAGAAGCAGAAAAATTTCAAAAGCAACTCGATGCAATTGTTACATTTGCAGAGCAGTTAAATGAATTAGATACAACAGGTGTTAAACCAACAACTCATGTATTAGATATGAAAAATATTATGCGTGAAGATGTACCAGAAAAAGGTTTACCAGTTGAAGAAGTATTAAAAAATGCACCGGATCACAAAGATAATCAAATCCGTGTTCCAGCAGTATTAGAATAGAGGAGGGGAATTTCGATGTCATTATTTGATCATTCTGTATCAGAGTTACATAAGAAGTTAAACAACAAAGAAATTTCCGTTACGGATTTAGTAGAAGAATCATACAAACGTATTGCGGATGTAGAAGATAACGTAAAAGCTTTTCTTACATTAGATGAAGAAAATGCACGCGCGAAAGCGAAGGAATTAGATGCAAAAATTGGTGCTGAAGATAACGGTTTACTATTCGGTATGCCAATCGGTGTGAAAGACAACATTGTAACAAACGGCCTTCGTACAACTTGTGCGAGCAAAATGTTAGCAAACTTTGATCCAATTTATGATGCGACAGTTGTGCAAAAGCTGAAAGCTGCTGACACAATTACAATCGGTAAATTAAACATGGACGAGTTTGCAATGGGGTCTTCAAATGAAAACTCTGGTTTCTATGCTACGAAAAACCCATGGAATTTAGATTATGTTCCGGGCGGATCTAGTGGTGGTTCTGCAGCGGCAGTAGCGGCAGGAGAAGTATTATTCTCTTTAGGTTCTGATACGGGTGGTTCAATCCGTCAACCAGCTGCATATTGCGGTGTTGTTGGTTTAAAACCAACTTACGGACGTGTATCTCGCTTTGGTTTAGTTGCATTTGCATCTTCTCTTGACCAAATCGGACCAATTACACGTACAGTAGAAGACAATGCATACCTATTACAAGCGATTTCGGGTGTTGACCGCATGGATACAACTTCTGCAAATGTTGAAGTTGGCAACTACTTAGCTGGTTTAACAGGTGATGTAAAAGGTTTACGTATCGCTGTACCAAAAGAATACTTAGGAGAAGGTGTTGGCGAAGAAGCTCGTGAGTCAGTATTAGCTGCGTTAAAAGTATTAGAAGGTATGGGGGCAACTTGGGAAGAAGTATCTCTTCCGCACTCTAAATATGCTTTAGCAACGTATTACTTAATTTCTTCTTCAGAGGCGTCTGCTAACCTTTCACGCTTTGATGGCGTACGCTATGGCGTTCGTTCTGACAATGTGAGTAACTTAATGGACCTTTACAAAAACACGCGTAGCGAAGGCTTCGGTGATGAAGTGAAACGTCGTATCATGCTCGGTACATTTGCGCTTAGCTCTGGTTACTATGATGCATATTACAAAAAAGCACAACAAGTACGTACATTAATTAAAAATGACTTTGAAAATGTATTTGCTAACTATGACGTTATTATTGGACCAACAACGCCAACTCCAGCATTCAAAGTAGGCGAAAAAGTAGATGATCCAATGACAATGTACGCAAACGACATTTTAACAATTCCAGTGAACTTAGCAGGTGTTCCGGCGATTTCTGTTCCATGTGGATTCGGTGCGAACGACATGCCACTTGGTTTACAAATTATCGGTAAACACTTCGATGAAGCAACAATTTATCGCGTTGCACATGCGTTTGAGCAAGCAACAGATTATCATACAAAAAAAGCAAGTCTGTAGGAGGCGAGCATAGATGAATTTAGAAACAATTATCGGTTTAGAGGTTCACGTTGAGTTAAAAACGAATTCGAAAATTTTCTCTGCGAGTCCAACAGAATTCGGAGCGGATCCAAATACACAAACAAGTGTAATTGACTTAGGATATCCTGGGGTGCTTCCAACTCTAAATAAAGAAGCAGTTAACTTTGCAATGAAAGCTGCAATGGCATTAAACTGTGAAATCGCAACAGAAACAAAGTTTGATCGTAAAAACTATTTCTATCCAGATAATCCGAAAGCATACCAAATTTCTCAATATGATAAACCAATTGGGGAAAATGGTTGGATTGAAATTGAAGTAGATGGCAAAAAGAAACGCATCGGTATTACACGTCTTCACCTAGAAGAAGATGCAGGTAAATCAACGCATACAAGTGAAGGTTCATTAGTGGATTATAATCGTCAAGGTATGCCATTAATCGAAATCGTATCTGAGCCAGATATGCGTACGCCAGAAGAAGCATATGCATACTTAGAAAAATTAAAATCTATCATTCAATATACAGGTGTATCTGACTGTAAGATGGAAGAGGGGTCTCTTCGCTGTGATGCGAACATTTCCCTTCGTCCAGTAGGACAAGAGAAGTTCGGTACAAAAGCAGAGCTGAAAAACTTAAACTCGTTCACTTATGTACAAAAAGGTCTTGAGCATGAACAAGTACGCCAAGAAAAAGAATTATTATCTGGTGGCATCATTCAACAAGAAACACGTCGTTATGATGAAGCAACAAAGAAAACAATCTTAATGCGTGTAAAAGAAGGATCTGACGATTACCGTTACTTCCCAGAGCCAGACTTAGTTGAACTTTACATCGATGATGAGTGGAAAGAACGCGTTCGCGCTTCTATTCCAGAACTTCCAGATGCTCGTAAAGTACGCTATGTTGAAGAACTTGGTTTACCAGCTTATGATGCACACGTATTAACATTAACAAAAGAGATGTCTGATTTCTTTGAAGCAACAATTGTAGACGGTGCAGACGCGAAATTAACATCAAACTGGTTAATGGGTGAAGTACTTGCATACTTAAATAAACAACAAAAAGAATTAAAAGACGTAGCATTAACGCCAGCTGGTCTATCTAAAATGGTTCAATTAATTGAAAAAGGTACAATTTCGTCTAAAATTGCGAAAAAAGTATTTAACGAATTAATTGAAAAAGGTGGAGACCCAGAAGAAATCGTTAAAGCAAAAGGTCTTGTTCAAATTTCTGACGAAGGTACACTTCGTAAGGTCGTAACAGAAATTCTTGATAATAACGAACAATCTATTGAAGACTTTAAAAACGGTAAAGACCGTGCAATTGGCTTCTTAGTGGGTCAAATTATGAAGGCGACAAAAGGACAAGCAAACCCACCACTTGTTAATAAAATCTTGTTAGAAGAAATCAACAAGCGATAATAAAGAAAAGTGGAACTGGATAGCCTAGCTTATGAAGTTAAGCGGTTATCAAATAGTAAAGATTAATCAGAGAAAGCACCCATATTTGGGTGTTTTTTCTGAGTTAATCAAACGTTTGTTTAAATTAAGAAATTATTTAAACAAACGTTTGATTAACTGACAAAAGTGAGAAAATGTTTGTATAGCAACTATGGTATGATAGTTGCAAAAAGGTGGGAATAATGATAAATCTAGACATAGAGAGTTTTTTCATCTCGTGAAATAATAGATAATTGTTATCCCCTGTTTTGTATGTAAGAAACAGAAAGTACTATGAATGGTGAAATGATATATATTACTTAGTTCAATAAAGCAAAGCTTTCATTAGTAGGTTGTTCTTTATATTTTGCTGATGTAAAGCGGTATGAACCTGGGTCCTTATTTGTCCTTTTAAATGGGCTAAAAGAAGGATATGGAGATGAGAGGAGGTAGGCATAGGAACGCTGAATAAAGATTCGGTATATTCTTTTTCTGTGAATGGTGAATGAGAAATTTCCTGTGCTAATGAATGATGAAGCGAGCAAGAATAATTTATAACCCTACTTCTGGCCGTGAGTTATTTAAAAAGAGCTTACCAGAAGTATTACAAAAATTAGAACAAGCTGGATATGAAACATCTTGTCATGCGACAACGGGTCCTGGAGATGCGACTGTGGCAGCGAGGCAAGCGGCAAATCGTAAATTTGATGTTGTCATTGCAGCTGGTGGTGACGGGACGTTAAATGAAGTGGTGAATGGTTTAGTAGGGAATGAATATCGTCCGAAATTCGGAATCATTCCAGTTGGGACGACAAATGATTTTGCACGTGCAATCGGTGTACCGCGTTCTATTGAAGAGGCGGCAGATATTATTTGTGAAGGTAAGACTGTTCCATTAGACCTTGGTAGAGCGAACGATACATATTTTATTAACATTGCTGGCGGCGGACGTATTACAGAATTAACATACGAAGTACCAAGTAAGCTGAAAACAGTACTAGGACAGCTTGCCTATTATTTAAAAGGTATCGAAATGCTGCCGTCATTACATCCAACATACGTTGAAATCGAGTATGATGGAAAGCTATTGCAAGAAGAGATTACGATGTTTTTAATTACGAATACCCGTTCAGTTGGTGGTTTTGAAAAGGTTGCACCATATGCATCTATTAACGATGGTTTATTTGACTTATTAGTGCTGAAGAAGGGTTCTATTGCTGATTTGATTAAAGCAGCAACACAAGCACAGCGCGGTGAGCATATTAATAATCCAAAAGTTTTATATACGCAGGCAAATCGTATTAAGGTTCATTCGCCGGATAAATTAATGATTAATTTAGATGGTGAATATGGCGGAGATGCGCCAATGGAATTTGAAAATATATATCATTGTCTTGAACTATTTGTTCCAGAACATAAAGAGGATACCTTATAAAGGTATCCTTTTTTATTTATATATATAGGAATGTGTCGATGGAATCGTGTCATTAATTCTTTTTGTAAATTGGGAGTTGGTTTGATTTTCAATGTATTTTTACAATGCGTTCATCTTATATCCACATTTACTTGCTACACTGAATGTGAGAAGGGCAGAAAGGTAGGGTGTGTTATGGAGAAGATAAAGGCAATACTCTTTGATAAAGATGGAACATTAATGGATTTTCATTCGATTTGGATTAAAGTTGCAGAAGAACTTGTAGCTGAACTTATAGAACTACATCAATTACCTCAATCATTACAGTTAACTATTTTAGGAGAAATTGGTGTTAAAGGGGCGTTTGTTCATCCAAGTAGTGTATTAGCAGCAGGAACAAGCCTCGATATAGCGAAAATTTGTTGTAAGTATATACCGTCTGTTAAAGAGAGTGATATGCATCACTGGATAAGTGGAAAACTATTTACTCTTATGTACGAACATCGTTCACATATGAGAATGACAGCAGATTTACCAAGGGTTTTACAAACATTGAAAGATAAAGGTTTCATTTTAGGAGTGGTGACAGCTGATGATTTTGCACCGACAGAATTATTTTTAAAGCAGTATCGATTGGAATCTTTCTTTGATTGTATTGTAACTGCAGATACATTTCCGGCACAAAAACCAGATAAACAAATTGTAGAAGCATTTTGCGAGAAGTTTAGCTTGGATTCATCGGAAGTAGCGGTAGTTGGCGATACACCGACCGATTTACATTTAGCGAAAAATAGTGGCGGTTGTTATGCAATTGGTGTTCTTTCTGGGACGGGGGATCGACAAACATTAGCACCACTTGCCGATGTTGTACTAGGTTCTGTAGAGGATCTTATTTCTAGCTCTGGTGAATTTATTTGGGAACAAAGGAAGTCTAATGTATAAATAAAATAAGTCTATAGAGACTCATGATAAGTCTTTATAGACTTATTTTTTATGTCGAAATACTAGGAATGTTAGAACAACACTACATTTGTAAATTGGCATACATCTTGCAGTATAGAAAAAGAAAATCATAGCATAGAAAAGGATGGGAGAAACGATGAATACAAAATTCGCTAAAGTAAATGAACAAATTCCAGGACCAAAGGCAGCTTCTTTATTAGAACGCCGTCAAAATATCGTACCAAGGGGCGTGAGTAATGGGATTTCAACATTCGTACAGTCAGCCGATGGTGCGCTTGTAACAGATGTAGATGGAAATCAATTTATCGATTTTGCAGGAGCAATTGGAACGATTAACGTAGGACATTGTCACCCTGCTGTGAAAGAGGCGCTTCATAAACAAGTAGATCAATATATTCATACTGGATTTAATGTAATGATGTATGAGCTATATATTGAATTAGCAGAGAAGCTTGCTGCATTAGCTCCTGGAAAATTTGAAAAACAAGTATTATTTTTAAATAGCGGTGCTGAAGCAGTTGAAAATGCTGTGAAAATTGCTCGTAAATATACGAAAAGACCTGGCATTATTGCGTTTTCAAAAGGGTTTCATGGTCGTACATTGATGACAATGACGATGACAAGTAAAGTAAAGCCATATAAATTCGGATTTGGTCCATTTGCACCGGAAGTATATAAAGCACCATTTCCATATGAATACCGTCGTCCAGAAGGTTTAACAGACGAACAATACGATAACTTTATTATTGAAGAATTTAAGAATTTTTTAATATCAGAAGTTGCACCAGAAAGTATAGCAGCTGTTGTGATGGAACCAGTCCAAGGTGAAGGTGGTTTTATCATTCCAAGTAAAAAGTTCGTACAAGAAGTACGTCGTCTTTGCTCTGAACATGGTATTTTATTTGTAGCTGATGAAATTCAAACAGGATTTAGCCGTACAGGAAAATATTTTGCAATTGATCATTATGATGTAGTTCCAGATTTAATTACTGTTTCAAAATCATTAGGGGCAGGAGTACCGATTAGTGGCGTTATTGGCCGAAAAGAAGTTATGAATGAATCAGCACCAGGAGAACTTGGTGGAACATACGCTGGAAGTCCATTAGGCTGCGCTGCGGCATTAGCTGTTTTGGATATTATAGAGAAAGAAAAATTAAACGATCGAGCTGTACATGTAGGAAAAGTTGTGATGGATCGATTTGAAGCAATGAAGAAAAAATATAATTGTATTGGTGATGTGCGTGGCTTAGGAGCAATGTGTGCGTTCGAACTTGTTAAAGATCGTACAACGAAAGAAGCGGATAAAGCATTAACAGCAAATTTATGCGCTGAAGCAAATAAACGTGGATTGCTCTTATTATCTGCTGGAACGTATGGGAATGTAGTTCGTGTATTAATGCCACTTGTCATTACAGATGAGCAGCTAGAAGAGGGGCTTACAATTATTGAAGATTCCCTGCAAGCTTGTTATGAGCAAGCGGATATAGCTCGTGTGTAAATAATAGAATGCAAATTGAAAAAACGGCATAAAACCTTTCTTTTTTTAGGTGGAGAGAGCATCCGTCCATGCATAGAAGTGGTCAGACTCTCTTCCGGCCTCATGCAAAGTTAAAACAAAGAGAGGAAACGACCATAGATTACCGTTTGTTCTTTATAGTAGCGCCTTATATGTCGGAAAATCAAAATGGATATATATATAACATATTTGTGACCATTCTAGTTTGCTTTGTTGAATATACAGAAAATTCCCTTAAATGCAGGTTTCATTTTATAATGAAATGTAAGAGATAATAAAGTGAAGCAATGTACTTGAATTTGAGGAGTGGCTGGAATGGTTGCAGAAAAGGAACGAGCATTTATGGATTTAAAAGATGTATTTGAATATGCATTTGATGAGATTTTTGTTACGGATGAGGAAGGAACTGTTGTCCGTGTAAATAGTACATGCGAAAGACACTATCAATTATCTGCTGAGGAGTTAGTAGGTAAGCATGTAAAAGAACTACAAAAAGAAGGGATCTTTTATCCATCTGCAACATTAGAAGTAATTGAGAAGAAAAAGCCAATTGAACTTGTTCAGACAACAAAATCAGGAGAGTATTTACACGTTCGTACAAGGCCTGTGTTTGATGAACAAGGGAATTTGCGAAGGGTAATTAGTTATTCTCGTGATCTCACTGAACTCTACCAATTACGAAAAAAGGTCGAAGAGATGGATAATCAGTTAAAGACATATAAAAAAGAGTTAAGAGAAACGTATGAATATGAGGGGCTTATTTTTAAAAGTGTAGCTATGCAAAAAATAGTTACAACAATCAAAAAAGTCTCTGTGGTAGATAGTACGGTTCTTATTTTAGGCGAGACTGGTGTAGGGAAAAGTAGATTAGTGCGTCATTTGCATGAAGTGAGTCATCGTAAAAATGAAATGTTTTATGAAATTAATTGTGCGGCATTGCCGACAAATTTAATCGAATCGGAACTGTTTGGCTATTCAGGTGGTTCATTTACAGGTGCAAACCGCGAAGGAAAAAAAGGGATTTTAGAGCTAGCTCATAAAGGAACTCTTTTCTTAGACGAGATTGGTGAAATGCCACTTGAAATTCAGGCGAAACTGTTACAAGTATTACAAGAAAAAACATTCCGCTTAGTAGGAGGTAGGGAACTAAAAAAAGTAGATGTTCGTATTGTAGCAGCTACGAATAGAGATTTGGCTGAAATGGTGAAACAAGGTACTTTCCGAAAAGATTTATACTATCGTTTAAATGTAATACCGATTCATATCCCTCCACTTCGTGAAAGAACGGAAGATATTTTACCTTTAGTCTATCATTACTTACATCACTTTAACGAGAAGTATGGGCGTGATGTAAAATTGGCCCCTAGTACTTTACAAATGTTTGTAGGGTACCCTTGGGAAGGGAATAATAGAGAAATAGAAAATGTGATTGAAAGAATTGTCATTACTGCAGATAACATTGTAACGATTGAAGACTTACCATTATCTATGCATGGATCAACAGTTGAACAGTCCGGTCAAAGCCTCTATAAAATGTTGGAAGAAGTAGAACGGAATATTATCCTTAAAGCGTATAAAACATATGGATCAAGCTATAAAGTAGCAGAGTTTTTGAAAATAAGCCAGTCTGCAGCGACGAGGAAAATTAAGAGGTTTATAGGAGAGGAATTTATATAAATACAAATTGAAAAAATGATATAGAATCTTTCTTTTTAGGGGGGAGAGAGCATCCGTCCATGCATAGAAACTGTCCCATTCCAAGTGAAAATAAAGAGAGAAAACGAGTGAAGGCTATTTCTTTGTTCGAATGCTTTTTTGAAAGTATGATAGAAATATAGAAGAAAATGAAGTGAATATAAAGGAGGAAGAAAACGTTGGATAAGAAAGCGACTTATATAAATTTAGAACAGAAAGCAATGTATATAAATGGGGAATGGATCGGGCTACAGGAACAAATTGAAATTAATAATCCTGCGACGCAGGAAGTATTTGCAACTGTTCCAAAAGGCGGGGTCATTGAGGCGAAGCAAGCGGTAGATGCTGCACATGAAGCCTTTAAATCTTGGTCAAAATTAACTGCAGCTGACCGTGCGCAAAAATTAAAAAAGTGGTTTGCACTAATTGATGAAAATAAAGAAGAAATCGCAGCAATTATGACGAAAGAGCAAGGGAAGCCATTTGCAGAAGCACTTGGTGAAGTGAATTATGCGAATAGTTTTGTAGAATGGTATGCAGAAGAAGGAAAGCGAGTATATGGTGAGATGATTCCAGCTTCTCATCCAGATAAACGCATCTTAGTAATAAAACAGCCTGTTGGTGTTATTGCAGCAATTACACCGTGGAATTTTCCAGCTGCTATGATTACAAGAAAAGTAGCTCCAGCGCTTGCAGCAGGTTGCACAGCAGTTGTAAAGCCTGCAAGTCAAACGCCGTTAACAGCATTAAAATTAGCTGAACTTGCACATGAGGCTGATATTCCAAAAGGCGTTTTAAACATTGTAACAGGTAGTGCAAAGGCTATCGCTGATACGTGGATGAATGATGGACGTGTGAGAAAGGTTTCGTTTACGGGATCAACTGAAATCGGAAAAGAATTAATGTGTGGTGCAGCGAAAACAATGAAAAAAGTGTCACTTGAATTAGGGGGGCATGCTCCGTTTATTGTGATGAATGATGCGGATTTAGATAAAGCTGTAGAAGCGGTAATTGGTTCGAAATTCCGTAATGCTGGTCAAACATGCATATGTACAAATCGCGTATTTGTACAAGAAGCGGTATATGGAGAATTTGCAGAGAAGTTTCAAAAAGCAGTAGGTCAGCTTAAGGTAGGAGATGGATTTGGAGAAGGTACGACTGTAGGGCCGCTTATTGATGCGAATGCAGTAGAAAAAGTAAAGGAACATATAGAAGATGCTATCCAAAAAGGCGGCGAAATCCTTTATGGAGGACAAACAATTGCAGAATTAAATGGTCACTTTATTGAACCAACTGTAATTGGAGGAGCAAACGATACAATGTTATGTATGAATGAGGAAACATTCGGACCAGTTGCGCCTGTTGCAAAATTTGAAACGGTTGAAGAAGTAATTGAACGAGCTAATAATACTCCGTATGGTTTAGCTGCATATGTATTTACAAAAGATATTAGTCAAGCATTTCAAATTAGTGAAGCATTAGAATATGGCATTATCGGTTTAAATGATGGCCTTCCATCAGTTGCACAAGCTCCGTTTGGCGGATATAAAGAAAGTGGTATTGGCCGTGAAGGTGGTCATTTTGGAATTGACGAATATTTAGAAATTAAATACATTTCTTTAGGACTATAATAAAGTAAAAAAAGGTTGTTTTCTAAAATGAAAACAACCTTTTTATTATGTGAGGATAAATTAATATAAAAGAATAAGTTTACATGAGTGCTTTCAATAGATCTGTTACTAATGGAATCACTTTACCAACGAATGTTAAAATCGCAATTGCTGTTGTCATGAAAACTCCTCCTTTTATTTTGAATATTATAATAACAAAACTTTATACATTGATTATATTAAGGCAGTATACTAAAAAGTGAAAAGAGCCTTTTTCTAGGAAAATGGCTCTTTTCATTAAATAATTTGTATTCTTAGAATGCCCAGTTACCTTTACGGAAAATTGGTTCATGTGTTCCGTCAGCTGTAATACCATCAATATCAAGCTCTGCTGAACCAATCATAAAGTCTTCGTGTGTAATACTAGAGTTTGCTCCATTTTCTGCAAGCTCTTCTTTTGTCATCGTTTTACCACCATCTAAGTTAAATGCATAAGCATTCCCAATTGCTAAATGGCAAGATGCATTTTCATCAAATAGCGTATTATAGAATAAAATGTTTGTATTAGAAATCGGTGAATCATGAGGTACTAATGCGACTTCTCCTAAGAAGTGAGAGCCTTCATCTGTTTCTACTAAATGTTTTAGTGCTTCTTCGCCAACATCAGCCTTGTAGTCAACAATGCGACCATTTTCGAATGTTAGTGTAAAGTTATCGATGATGTTACCTGCAAATACTAATGGTTTTGTGCTCGATACTTGACCGTTTACACCTGTTTTTAATGGCATAGTAAAGACTTCTTCTGTCGGAATGTTAGCCATAAATGGTATATTCTTTTCATTTAAGCTACCAGCGCCAGCCCATACATGTTTTTCTGGAAGTTCAATTGTTAAATCTGTTCCAGGACCTGTATAGTGAAGAGCTTTATAATGTTTTTCGTTTAAGTAGTCTACTTTTGTATGTAATGTTTCATCATGTTCTTTCCATGCTTCAACAGGATTTTCTAAATCTGCACGAGTTGCTTGGAAAATTGCAGCCCATAGCTTTTCTTGTTGCTCTTCTGGTGCTACATCAGGGAATACTTTTGCAGCCCATTCTCTCGTAGGAACAGAGATTACGCACCAGCTTACTTTATCTGCTTGTACATAATCACGGTATACCTTCATTGCTTCTCCAGCAACCTTATGAGCACTTGCAATTCGTTTTGCATCTACACCTTTTAATAAATCTGGATTTTCTGCATAGATAGACATAAATGCAGCGCCTTCTTTTGCCAATTCTTCACGTGCATGTGCCTTCCAAGCAGGGAATTCTGAGAATGCTTCTTCAGGAGCTAAATCAAATTTTAAACGTGTTAATACCTCATCGTTCCAATCTACATATACATGCTTTGCGCCTGATTTATATGCTTTTTCTGTAACAAGACGGACAAATGGAGCTGCCTCAAGTGGCGCATTAATAGATAATGTTTGTCCAGGCTGAATATTAACACCGACATTTACTGCAAGAGCAGCATACTTTTCTAATGATTGTTCAAATGACATAGGTATAATCTCCTTTATTCAAAAGATTTCTTATATACATAATACAAGAAAATTTAAAAAATATAAACGGTGCCTCAATTATATTAATCTTAATTTCGTATTTTGACGATGTGTTGTGAGAAAATGGGCAATTGATTGAGTAGAATAATCAGGTAAACAAGCATAAACATATATTAAATAAGATTTGAAAGAAAATGGTTATGAATATGTAGTGTGAAAGGTTGATAAAATGGGACGAAATCCGAATCGAAATAGAAAAGATTGTTATCCATATATAGAAAAGAATTGTGAGATAGGACCTATGTCCCCATATGAGCGTTGTGATAAGGCATTCCGAGTTCGTTTTCAAGCTGCAGATTATCAAAAAGGTCTTCCTCTTCCAGTTCAATTCTGTAACGGAGATGAAAAATTGTTTGATAATAAAATTGCTAGCTTCTCCAAGGCTTTACCACATAATTCTTTAGGGGAAGTTGATATTTATGCTTATAAAAAATGGATTGAGGCACTTAAGAAGGGAAAGCCAGATGCTTTTGAATGTTTAACGCTTGGTGGTGTAGTGAAGCTTGCCAATCCACAAGCAGCTTATGCTTATGGGCTAGAAGGACCGGATTCTCACCAGTTAAGTATCGCGGTACCTCCAGCTTTTAGTAGTGCCTGGGAAGCAAGTGAAATGACTGAACTGTACTGGCAGGCATTGACACGTGATGTGCCTTTTGCTGAATATAATAGTAATTCTCTTACTTTAGCAGCGGCTTCTGAATTATCAAGTTTGTCGGATTTCCGTGGACCTAAAGTTAATGGTAGCGTTACTACAGAGACTTTGTTTCGTGGTGGAATACCTGGTGGTCTGATAGGACCTTATATTTCTCAATTTTTATGGCAAGATGTTCCCTATGGAGCTACAACAATGATTCAAAAATATCGTACTACTGTATCTGATAAAGATTATATGACTGCTTACCAAGAATGGCTGGATATCCAAAATGGTTTATCTCCGAAGGAAATTATATTTGATACAGTCACTCGTTATATTCGTAATGGTCGTGACCTAGCTGAATTTGTTCATCAAGATTTTTCCTACCAAGCTTGTCTTTCTGCGTGTTTGATATTACTTAGCTTTGGAAAAGGAGCATTATCATCCAATAACCCCTACTTACATTCAAAAACTCAGAATGGTTTTGTTACCTTCGGTGCCCCTCATATTTTGGATTTAGTGGGTAAGACGGCAAAGGCAGCACTTGAAGCGGCCTGGTGTCAAAAGTTTTTAGTTCATCGCAGAATCCGCCCTGAAGAGTTTGGAGGGCGTGTTCATAATCAGCTAACAGGTGATACTCATTATCCGATTCATCCAGAACTATTAAATTCGCAAGTTATTTCCGAAGTATTTAGCAAGTTTGGAACGTATTTACTCCCGTTAGCGTATCCTGAAGGCTGTCCGACTCATCCTGCATACCCTGCGGGACATGCAACTCTTATGGGAGCTGGTGTCACTGTATTGAAAGCCTTTTTTAATGAATCGTTTGTCATTCCAAAACCAGTTGTAGCGAGTTCTGATGGTCTTTCTTTGCTCTCTTATTCAGGACAACCTTTGAAAGTCGGAGGGGAATTGAATAAGCTTGCTACCAATATTGGGCTTGGCCGTGGTACAGCTGGTGTTCATTGGCGTTCTGACACGATAGAAGGCTTAAAGCTCGGGGAAGCAGTAGCGATTGGAATTCTGAAAGATCATAAAGCAACCTATAACGAAAAATTTAATGGCTTTTCTTTTACTAAATTCAATGGTAAGTTTATAAAAATTTAATAGTAGTAAACGATTTCCTTATTGAAATTATCCCATATTGTTAAGAGTTATTAAAAAAATGAGTGCGATATGAAAAGTATCGTACTCATTTTTCTAGTTATAATAATCTTTATTCTTACTCGATTATTTATGGGTAGTAAACCCAAGTTTATTTAATAGAAGTAGCAAACTGTTCAACTGTAGTAGTGTTGTGCATACGAACGCGTTTCATTTTTAACAGTTCATCTGGCTCACCTTTTGTAATGAACTGTCCTGGTTTTGTCGTTGTCGCAAATTGATAATATTTCTTTGTTTCTTCTACAACTTTATCATTTACATGACCAAACGGGTATGCAATTGCAATGACAGGTTTACCAGTGATCTTTTCAAGCTTTTCTTTTGAACCCTTTAACTCTCCCTCATAGTTTGTGATTTTCGGTAAATCAGCATGTGTTGCTGTATGAGATTGGACAGAGAAAATACCCGAATCAACCATTTCTTTTATATCCGCGGTGGATAAGGAGCCTTCTGCATCGATGTTATCAACAATCATATATTCGGTTGCTGTCGGCTTAAATGTATCGTCTTTTAACTTTTGTAGAATATGAAATGCATTCATATTATTTTTCATACCATCATCAAACGTAACAAGAATTGGTTTATTTACTTTATTAATATCATTCCAATGTTCGAACGTTAATAATGTATAGCCGTTTTCTTTTAAATATTTCATTTGCGCTTCGAAGTTCGCAGGTGAGACAAATAAGCCTTTTATTCCTTGACCATAATAATCCTCAATCGCGTGATACATTAAGACAGGAACATGCTGCTGAAACGTGATGGTGGATGTTGTGAGCAGAATACTTTTTCCGCCCTCTTTTAAACCAGATGCTTCAATTTGATATTCACCACGTTTTCCGTCAAATTCTTTAATATCAAAAGGAATTGCAAACTGTTTGTTTTTATCTTTGGATGAAAATAATTTTGCGCTTTCTTTTCCATCAGCAGTTCGCCAAATTTTATATTGTACCTCGGTTAAAGAATCTTTTAAATCCGTTATATGGATAGCTGTATTTGTGGATTCATGTGTAATAGAACTCCAAGATATTGTACCTTGTGGTTGCACTTTTTCTACTTGCTTTTTTGGCTGTTCTTGAACCGTTTTCTCTTTTTTAGGTTCATTATTTGTATTGTTAGAATTACACCCTGCTAGAATGGCAGATGTACATAAAGCAATAGCTGCATATTTTTTCATAACGATCACCTTCTATTGTGTATTCACTTTTTCCCCGCATGAACGGGCAGTAAGACCCTCACCTTAAGATTCAGAGAGAAATGAAGAGGTCGGGCTGATTAAAGTTTCACTTTATATCGTTATAGTAAAGTGATGGTAGTTCAAAGAAACAAATAGTTAAGATGTTTCTCTACTTCGAAGTCTTTTTCTTTTTGCAGGCTTGTTCAGCGTTATGATCATGTAGCCAACAACAAAAATGAAAGGAATTAAAAATACATAACTAGGGATGCCGAAAACATAATGACTTTTTATGCTGAAAAATAATAAATGTAGGAAATCAAAAAGAGCATGTAATTTCATTTGTACCTCCATTAATCTTTTTACAAATTATAACATTTATAAAAGTGGAGCTAAATGTTCAAGGCTAAAATTTAAGCTAATTTTAAAGTTGGAAAAATAAATAAAAGAAAGGCTACTTTTTCATGAAAGCAGCCTAAAAAACGATTAATATTTTTCTTTCACAAGTGATGTAAACTGCGCCATTGTTGTATTAGGGCCAACAAAATGTCGCTTAATTAAGTATTGTTCATTTGGTGTGCCTTTTGTAATATGAGTTCCATGATCGGTAGTTACCGCAAATTCATAATGTTTCTTTGTTTCTTCCACAGCTGGGTCATTATAAGAACCTACTGGATAGGCAAGGGCGATCACTTTTTTGCCTGTAAGATTTTCAATTTTTTCTTTAGATACACGTAATTCTTCATCATAATTACTTGTATAAGCCATCATTGTATGAGTAGCAGTATGAGATTGAATGGAAAAAATACCCGAATCAAGCATTTGTTTTATATCATCTGTCGTAAGACGATTTGGTGTATCAATAGTACTTGAAACGAGGAATTCGGTTGCTGCTGGTTGGAATTTATCATCTTTTAATTTTTGCAAAATATGAAGAGCGTTCATATTATTTTTTCGGCCATCATCCATTGTCACAAAGACAGGTTTATTGACACGATTTACCTCGCCCCAACGTTCAAACGTTAACATTGTATAACCGTTATCTTTTAAATATTGCATATGTTTTTCAAATTGTTCTGGTGGTACATATAAACCTAAATCGCCATCACCTGGTCCAGGATATTTTTCAATAGCATGGTACATAAGGAAAGGTGCATACTGCTGGAATGTAATCGTAGATTTCACTAGAGGAACTTCAGTGTTGTCATTTTTTAATCCCACTGTTTCAATTTGAAATTCTCCACGTTTTAAATGAAATGATTGTAAATGAAATGGGAGAGCAAAATCACGCGCTTTTTCTTGTGATACAAAGGTTTGTTTACTTGTAGGTCCATCAGCTGTACGCCAAATATTGTAACGCACTTCCTTAAATGAATCTCTTAAGTTCTTTGTATAAAGTGTCGTATTCTTTGCATTGTATTCAAATGGATCCCATGAAATGAGTCCTTGAGTTACAGGTATTTCTACTGCTTTGGCTTGTACTTCTTTCGTCTCCTTTTGGCTCTTGTAAGTTGCTTCTTTTGTCTGTTTTTCACTAGTAGTGCTAGTGTCACAACCTACGAGAATAGCAGAAGAAAGCAAAGCGATACATGCATATTTCTTCATAATATCATCCTTCTATTGTGTTTTTAGTTTTGTCTCTTATATGTAATAATTTCTCTATTTGTCTTGTTATAAGAGATTATTGATTCAAATATTTCTATTTGAATCATACCCTTGTCTATCATATCACTATGAAATATAGAGGGGAATATCTCTTTTGGGAGAATTCGACAAAAATGCAGTTCAATTGCATGGAATTTGTCTTATATAAAATTTTGTAAATAAAAACAATTGTAGTTATAGATTGCCTTATGAAAAAAGATACCTCCGAAAAATAGCTAATTTCGGAGGTATCTTTAAAAACGCTTTTTTTACTTTTGGGTTTTTGTTGTTGGATATTTCTTTCACTGTAAACAGACAGAATACATCTTCTGGCCAATACTAGTATATATATATTTCTTAATATAAAAAAGAAAAATCGTATTGAAAAATGTATGCAATATTGCATATGATTACATTTCATTTGCAGATTGGTGACCTTCGCTCATAAAAAAATCACCCCAACATTCCAAAATGAAAGGAAGGATAGGGTAATTCATTGTTAAATAAATAATCCAGCAATCGTAGCGGATAAAATAGAAGCAAGTGTTGATGCAAATAGCATTTTCCAACCAAACTTAGATACGACACTTCCTTGTTTTTCGGAAAGGGCACGAATTGTACCAACAATCGCACCGATTTGGCTAATACTTGCGAAGCTAATTAAGAATACGGTAACGATTCCAACTGTACGTGGAGATAATGTTTTTGCAACTTCTTTTAAATCAAGAATAGCCACAAATTCATTTAAAACAATTTTTGTTCCCATGATTCCGCCAGCTGGGATAATATCGTGAGCTGGAATACCCATTAGGAATGCAAATGGTGCAAGAATGTAACCGAAGATTTGTTGCAGTGTAATCGCATGGCCCATTGCGCCTGAAGCTGCGCTAATTACATAGTTTACAACTTCCATCACACCGATAAAGGCGATCATTAAAGCAGCAACGATACCGGCTACTTTTAAACCATCTAATGCACCGTTAATCATTGCACCGATAAAGCTGTCTCCAAATAGACTTCTATCGAATTTCTGAACTGTTTCTTCTTCTTTCTTTGTATCAACTGGTGTTAATAAAGAACAAACAATTAAGCTAGAGAATAAATTCAGTGGCAACGCTGCTAGTACGTATTTCGCATCTAACATCATTACGTATGATGCTGTAACAGAAGCTGAAACGGAGCTCATTGCCGAACAGCAAATGATGAACATACGGTTTTTATTAAAATGCTGTAGGTCATTTTTAATAACGATTAATGCTTCACTTGAACCAAAGAATACAGAGTTTACCGCATGGAATGATTCAACGCGTGGTAAACCAGTAATTTTGGAAATTGCACCGCCGACAATTCGAACGATGAATGGTAAAACACCTAAATAACTGAAAATAGAAAGTAGTGCTGAGAAAAAGACAATAATTAATAATACATTTAAGAAAAAGACAAAGTCTCTTTGAATTCCATTAAAGAGAAAATCGACACCTGTCGTACCAAGTTTAATTAGTTTGTTGAAAACCTTACTAATTAAAATAATGATCTGTTGACCAATTTTTGTGCCA
The DNA here is from genome assembly GCF_000374885.1 of Bacillus sp. 105MF. NCBI lineage: Bacteria > Bacillati > Bacillota > Bacilli > Caryophanales > Bacillaceae > Bacillus > Bacillus sp. 105MF. The sequence goes on from NZ_KB895579.1 coordinate 57,780, forward strand.
AACATAAACCAACCAATTAAAATTTGGAAACCAATCATAATAGCAATTGCACGGAAGTTGATTTTACTTTTGTTGTTTGACAAAGCAAAACATAAACCTAACACGACAAGAATGCCGATAACGCTCATTACATATTGCATGTAGTTGCCCCTTTCAGAAGTTCGTATAAAGTTTTTACATAAAACGCTCATTATATAACTATATAAATACAATTTGAAAAACCGACATAAAAACCCTTTCTTTTTAGATGGAAGAGAGGATCCGATCAAGCATAGAAGCGGTCAGAGCCTTTTTTAGCCCAGTGCCAAGTGAAACCAAAAAGGGAAAACATGAGCGGGCCACTTTTTATTCTTCATAGCTAAACGATATACTGAAAAGTCAAAATGAATATATATAATTAAAATAGGAGAGGTTTTATGTCATACGTAAGATGTCTGACCTTTTAGAAAAGTGAAAAATAAAAAAAGACCCATATTGATTCACTTTCATCTATGAGAGAAAGCTAATCAATATGAGTCTTTGTATACACAAACAAGCTAATATTCATTAGTTTTCCCCATAGTCCAGCAATTTTCGGTTGCCGGGTAGAAACTCTCGATCCATATTATCAAGTATATATGAGGGAACATCGTCCGTATTAAATTATTAGTAGCGTAACATTAGTCAACAAAATTCGTCAATAGCTTTTTTTCTTCCAATGGATAAAGAGCATATGAGTATGGTAAAATGTAACGCAGTGTTATGAAAAAGAGAGGTCGGAAAATGAGTAATAAAATGACGCCACCAGTTGAAAAGAACGAGTTTATAGATGTAGTATTTGAAGATTTAACACATGATGGTGCCGGTGTTGCGAAAGTGAAAGGATATCCTATTTTCGTAAAAAACGGGTTACCAGGTGAAGAAGCACAAATTAAAATTATTAAAGTAAAGAAGAACTTCGCATTTGGCCGTTTAATGAAGCTTCATACAGAAAGTCCATATCGTAAAGATGCAGAATGCCCAGTTTACAACCAATGCGGCGGTTGTCAGCTTCAGCACTTAACATATGAAGGACAACTAAAGGCGAAAGAAAAACAAGTGCGTGACGTAATGCAGCGCATCGGTGGACTGCACGACGTACCAGTTCATCCTGTTCTTGGTATGGAGAATCCGTGGGTTTATCGAAACAAAGCACAAGTACCGATTGGAGAACGTGAAGGCGGGCTTGTAGCTGGTTTTTATCGCCAAGGAACACATGACATCATTAATATGGAAACATGCTTAATTCAAGCAGAAGAAAATGATGCATTAATTCAAGAAGTAAAACGTATTTGTGAAAAGCATGGCATCACAGCGTACAACGAAGAACGTCATAAAGGAACACTTCGCCACGTAATGGCTAGGTACGGACAAGTAACAGGGGAAATTATGCTTGTCTTCATTACACGTACGGCAGAGCTTCCAAACAAAAAGGCGATCATCGAAGAAATTACAGCGAAGTTCCCAAATGTAAAATCAATTGTTCAAAACGTAAACACGAAACGTACAAACGTAATTTTCGGAGATACAACAACAGTCCTATATGGATCAGAATATATTTATGATTTTATCGGTGATATTAAATTTGCTATCTCAGCACGTTCTTTCTATCAAGTAAACCCAGAACAAACGAAAGTGCTATATGACAAAGCATTAGAATATGCAAAATTAGATGGAAATGAAACAGTAATCGACGCATACTGCGGAATCGGATCAATCTCGCTATTCCTAGCGCAAAAAGCGAAAAAAGTATACGGCGTTGAAATCGTCCCAGAAGCAATTGAAGACGCAAATCGAAATGCTGCATTAAACAACATAACAAACGCTGAATTTGCAGTAGGAGAAGCAGAGGTAGTCATTCCAAACTGGTATAAAGAAGGCGTAATTGCTGATACAATCGTCGTCGATCCGCCGCGTAAAGGCTGCGATGAGGCACTATTAAACACGATCATCGATATGAAGCCAAAACGCGTTGTATATGTATCATGTAATCCAGCAACACTAGCACGTGACTTAAAAGTATTAGAAGAAGGCGGATATAAGACGCAGGAAGTACAGCCTGTGGATATGTTCCCGCATACTACGCATGTGGAGTGTGTGGCTTGGTTGGAGTTGGTATAATAGAAAAGCAGTTGATATAGAAAAAATCTATACCATCTGCTTTTTTGTTTATAAAAATACCATTCAGGACCGACTTTAGTTAAAATAAACATTGCCGATTTTCACGATAGTTTTTCACAAATTATAAATGTCCAAATGTACTTGTGTTTGATAATAAGTTATTAAGCATGATATAAGTGTAAAAGAAGTGGAACATTTGGCTTTATATTTTTTGACCGAGAGTTTGAAGTTGTATCCATAGTGAGAGGATTTGAGTTTGAAATGATAGATAATTTTTGGCGTGATTTACCACGACCATTTTTTGTACTTGCACCAATGGAAGATGTGACAGATGTTGTTTTTCGTCACGTAGTAAGTGAAGCCGGTCGACCGGATGTATTTTTCACAGAGTTTACAAACTCGGATAGCTATTGTCATCCAGAGGGTATGAAAAGTGTGCGTGGCCGTTTGATTTTTACAGAAGATGAACAGCCAATGGTGGCACATATTTGGGGGGATAATCCCGAATATTTCCGTCAAATGAGTATTGGCATGGCAGAGCTAGGATTTAAAGGCATCGATATTAATATGGGCTGCCCTGTACCGAATGTGGCATCAAGAGGAAAAGGTAGTGGCCTTATTCTGCGTCCAGACGTTGCCGCAGAACTTATTCAAGCAGCAAAAGTGGGCGGACTGCCTGTCAGCGTGAAAACACGACTTGGCTTTAAGGAGCTAAATGAGTGGGAGGAGTGGTTAACGCATATTTTAAAACAGGATATTGCGAACCTTTCTATTCATTTACGTACAAGAGAAGAAATGAGCCAAGTAGATGCGCATTGGGAGCTAATTCCCGAAATCAAAAAATTACGTGACCGTATCGCACCAAATACGCTACTAACAATCAATGGAGACATTCCTGACCGTCAAACTGGGCTACAGCTTGCTGAAAAATATGGTATTGATGGCGTTATGATCGGACGAGGTATCTTTAAAAATCCTTTTGCTTTTGAAAAAGAGCCGAAAGAGCATAGCAGTAAAGAATATCTTGATCTTTTAAGACTGCAGCTTGATCTTCAAGATCAATATGCGGAAGTACTGCCACGTTCAATCACAGGGCTTCATCGCTTTTTCAAAATTTATGTCAAAGGATTCCATGGAGCTGCTGAATTAAGAAATCAATTGATGAGCACGAAATCAACAGATGAAGTGCGTGCATTGCTTGATAAATTTGAAAAGAGTGTTGATGGGACAGAGGACAGTGAAATGGTGTAACTCTCAAAAAGTTAGAGGGAAAATGATTCACATCAACTCACGTGTGCTTATTTTATTCAGTTTCAAGTTCCCTTGCAGCCGACAACTTTTGTTTGATAAAGTCTGTTTTCTGAAAGAAAAAGGTCTTAAGAATGTAATAAACCCACCAGCAACCTTGTGTTGCCACATACACTCTGCATATGTGGAGTGTGTGGCTTGGCTGAGTTTAAAATAAATTTAAAGCAGAAAATGAGCAGTGTTTTTGAGAGATCAAAGCACTGCTTTTTCTTTTCGTTAACGCAACGGTGGAAAGAGTCTTATAAGCGTACCTCAAGGTTTAATAAATATAGACCAGATCTATAGGCGCAAGGAAGGAGAAGAGAATAAATCAAAAAATCATTTGAATCTTTCCCCAGACTCAAGGTCCTCTTGAGTTTTTTAGTATGACCTTCACAAGTATTAATTTGGGTAAGACTATAAAACATGTCTGTAAAGTGTTAAAGTATTAATTTAGCGGACATTAACTAAAAAGTTATATTAAACATGATAGTTTAAAGCATGTTAGAGGATACGCTTTGACTGCTGGATAAATAACCAACATTTTAGGAGGACAAACAATGGCTATAAGCAATAATGATATTTTAATTAGAGTAAGATATGCTCTGGATATAAAAGATATAGATATGGTGGAGATGTTTAAACTTGGTGGCGTTGAAGTAACAAAAGAAGAAGTGCGAAAGATGCTGACAAAATTAAAAAACAGTTACTATGATGAAGTTGACGATGATAGTGATGTAGTTGAAAATGATTACGAAATAAAATGCAATAATGTTATGTTAGAGTCGTTTTTGAATGGTTTGATTACTTTTAAAAGAGGAAAACAAGATCCAAAACCAGGGCAATCGGATAGACAAGCGATGTCTTTAAAGAGTAATGGAAGTGTTAATAATCTCGTTCTAAAAAAATTGAAGATAGCACTATCATTAACAAGTGAAGATATGCTTGATATATTAGAAGACGTAGGAGTCATCGTAACAAAAGGAGAATTAAGCGCTCTATTAAGAAAAGAAGGTCATAAAAATTACAAAGAGTGCGGCGATAGATACGCAAGGAATTTCTTAAAGGGACTAGCTGTTAAATATAGAGGATAAGGGATAAGTATTGTAGCATTTATGGTAAAGCAGTAAATGATATAATAGATAGAGTAGGGAGTTTGTAGCCTACTCTTTTTTATTTGTAAAAATAACAAGAACAAATACGCTAGGTGATGAAATGATACATACATATTTAGGTGAGACAATCAATTTTCATATAAATTACAAGAAAAAAAAATCAGTACGTCTTTATGTAGATTCTTACGGAAATGTTGAGGTACAAGCTCCGAAAGGGACGCCTGTTGAATATATAATCCAGTTGTTAGAGGAGAAATGGGATTGGATTCAGAAAACACGTAAGGAAATGCAGGAGAGAGTGCTTGGGTCACAGGAAAAGGCTTATGATCAAGGAGAGGGCTTTCTGTATTTAGGAAACACGTACCCGATACAGATTTCTCAAGATACAAGTATTGAGCAAGATAATGCGGTGTTTGAAGGAGATAAGCTGCATATTTATGTGAAAGAGCTTAAGAATGAGAAAATACAACAAGCTTTAAAACGATTTTATTATAAACAGTGTAAAGCGTTAGTAGAGAAGAGTATTAAATCGTATCAAAGTAACTTTAAAACAAAGCCGCGTTTAATCCGTATTTCAGATAGTAACCGTACATGGGGAACCTGTGATTCAAATCTACAGTTAACGTTTAATTGGAAGCTAGCAATGGCACCTCAGAGGGTGATTGACTATGTAGTTGTTCATGAAATGTGCCATATGGTCCATTTAAATCACGATCGATCTTTTTGGCGTCTTGTTGGGAAGATAATGCCTGATTATAAGGAGATGGAAAACTGGTTAGCGTTATCAAGTTGGAAAATGACGGTTTAGTAGTGATATCGTTGGAGTGATTACTATTGCACTACAGTTTTAGTTTATAATTGCTTCTTCTCTTATAACTGAACTCACAAACATTCCATTGTATTGCCGTATACACTCTGGACATGTGGAGTGTGTGGGTTGGCTTGTGAGAGAAGGTTAATAATAGGTGTAGTAGTGTGAGTAATCCTCCTTATTGTAGTAGCGATAGGGGGATTTTTATTTAGGATTACTTATGGTGAGAAGTATCACAAGTGATAGTAAAGCGTAAAATAGAATTCATACTATTTTAAAGAAAGAAGAAGTATATCTTACACAATATGTCACATTTGAACAAGCAAACTTAGCGCTATTTCAATATATTGAGGGATGCTATAACTGCAAGAGGATTCATAGTAGCGTTGGTTATAAAACTCTTCAAGCAATAGAAGATTTGGCTAAAAAGGTAGCTTAGATTTAATTTTTTTGTGTCCAAAATATTGACTCAAATCCACCATTTTTTAACTCGTAAGTAATTAATAAACGCAGAAAGTGTTTGAATAACACGTTTCTGCGTTTTGGATTTTTGAGGGATACATTTTTTAAATATTATTGTGATTTCTTATCAAAAAACAAGTTTAAATCCGTTTTGTCTGTATCTTCTGCTAAAGCGTCATGTATACTATTGTTTAATAATTGCATTTTTGGTTTTTCAAAAAATGGGACACTTATCAAATAAGGTGTTCCTGATTTTTCAATTTCTAATATTGTTTGAATTCCACTACCTGCAATCCCTATACCTAAAATTAGTAGTATCAAACCAAGGATAAAGCTATCGCCTAAAGAATTCAATCCGGTGAAAAATATAAATAATCCTAAAATGATTGGTTTGATAAAGTATTTGGTAGATAACATAGCTCCAGAAATATTTTTTAGAGGGATACTTTGTTGGTCTTTACCAGCAGGGATAAATCCTAATAATGTATTTGATAAGTTTGTTTTTACAAACCTATTATCGACCTCTACTTTACCTTTTATCCAAAAGAATAGTAAACTAGTTGAAAATTCAATCTTTTTCATTATTTCACCCCCCTATTGTTAAATTATTACATAAAATGATAACATTAATATGTTATCATAGATATTTCGGAATATATATAAAATTTTGAAAATATTGTTAAATTATCCTAATCCTATTTTTCTTTTTGTCCGTTACATTTGGCTGAACAGTATAAAGAGAATCTATTTACGAGGGAGAACAGGGGGATTAGCTATATTCTTGAGTTAGGACTTAGGATATAACATTACACCTTGAGTAAATTGAACTGTACCCCGAATCGTGGACACTTAAAAAATGGCTCCGGTACAATACCGAAACTATCGTTTAAGTGCTTAATTTTTAAAGGTCTTTGTATTAAACTTATAAATGACAGTTTAAAGATGTACACTTTTACTTGAAATAAGTATGTTTTAAAACGATTAGGGAAATCTAGTTAAAATATAACTACTAAGCCATTTCAGTTAAAAATATATGTATATGGATATTGGTTGTACATTATTTTTGTGAATTATTTCATATGTGTAGTTGGATGGTTTGTGTAACAATACCACTTCAACTACACATATGCCAACAACTGGAGCGTTGGTGAAAGGTGTTAGTCAGAGTTATAAACACAAAAAGCCCTGCTTATATTCAAGTGTTTTTGTATAAAAATATATAATTAAAACTATATATTTTTATACAATCATTTATATGAACTGTCCATTTTATAGGGTACAGTTCAAGTAAGCATTCGCTTTTCTTTTAGCTAGAATAAAAAAATTACTAACAACTACTATCTTACTTCCCAAGTCGAACAAAATATTCCCCATCATGATGCTCTATCTCATAACTACGATAACCCTCTATTAGAAGTTTCTGTTGCCTAGATGTATCACTCATCGGAACTGTCTTAACAGTCGTCCAAACTTTCTCCTCATTCCCACGTAGTTTCTTCACAAAAACATAACGCATATCCCCACCATACTTTTCCTTCAATGCCGCAATTTCCATTCCTTGCGCGAACTTATCTTTTAAGCTAGGAATATTAAATGGCGCAACTGTACAACAAACGTAATCGTATTTGCTGTCTGTTTGTGTTAATTGTTCCATAATCACTGTTGCTAATATTTTCTGCATGCCGTTTCCACGGCACTTTGGATGAACATTTGAGATTTCTTGGTAAATAACACGGTCTAAATCATCCTCAGTTAAACCAATATCAAACCCTAAATGTTCGTTATCAATAGGTGGGACTAAGAGTGCACGAAACGCAATCAGCTCTTGATCTACAAATGCACCAATTATTAAGCCGTTTCCGTTTAATATATATTGATATTCTTCTAACGTAAGAGGTTGCAAGCTATCTGTATTTTCTAATGCTTCAATTACAACATTTTGTAAGGATAAAATTTGCTGGATGTGATCGAAAGATAATGGTGCGACCTTGAATCTTTGTTCGTTTTGTTTTAATGTTCCTTCATAAAGAATGTTCATGTGGTGGTCCTCCTTTAGCGAACAACGTCTTGAAAAACGGTTAATTCATTTAGTATATCTTTATTGACATCGACGCCTAATCCTGGCTTTTCGTTTAGACGAATAAATGGTATGTCGTAATATAAATCTCCAATATCTTTCGTGAACTTTAACGGTCCTGTTAGTTCAACGCTTGTGATGATTTTTTTCGAAAAAGCAACATGGAATCCAGCAGAAGATGCAACAGATGATTCAACCATGGAGCCAACTTGGCATTCAATTCCGGCCATTTCAGCTTGATGAGCGAGTTTCACAGCGGGGTATATACCGCCACATTTCATTAATTTAATATTCACTTTATCAGCGGCCTGCATTTGAATAATTTGGCGCATTTCACGGGAACTTTTTAGTCCTTCATCAATCATAAGTGGAAGGTCTGTTTTTGAGCGAATATAGGCCATTGCATTAATATCGTCAGCTATAACTGGTTGTTCAATCCAATCAATGTTCAAGTGTCCGAGTGAGCGTAATGCAGTTAACGTAGTAGCACTATTTTTCCAGCCTTGGTTTACATCCACGCGAATTGCGATATCATTCCCTACTCGTTCACGTACAGCTTCAATTCTCTCAACATCTTTTTGAACATCTGTTCCGACTTTCATTTTAAAAGAGCGATAGCCTTTATTGATCATGGAAGCAGCTTCTTCTGCCATAGCTTCTGGGGAGGCGATACTTAAAACATGAGTAATTGGAAACACTTCATGGTAACGGCCACCAATCAATTGATAAACAGGCTGATTTAACTTTTTCCCAATTACATCAAAGCAAGCAATATCAATCGCAGCTTTTGCGGTAGGAACACTATAAATAGTTTGATTCATGATGTCATGTATCTTCTCGATATTCATTGGATTCACACCTAGCAAGGCAGGAGCTAATGTATGTTTTAAAACTTGAAAGGTACTTTCCCATGTTTCGCCTGTAACGTGATCATCAGCTACTCCTTCACCGTAACCGACAATACCTTCATCTGTTTCAATTTTTACAATAATAGAAGGCATATCATGGTAAGTGCCGTAGCTGATAATAAATGGATCACGAAGTGGTAAACGAATTGCATAAAGATGAATTGCTGTAATTTTCATTGTATAATCCACGTCCTTTGTATCATAAATGTAAAGTTGCATATATTCTTAATTAGACTAATGATGAGTAATTTTTTAAAAGAATTTTCAGAATTCTTATCTTAATTACCTTATTATATTTCAAAAGAAATGAAGGGACAATCTCTTGACATTTGCGTGAATATTCAATATGTTTTTCGAAATAGGATTTTTATAAATGAGAAAACTGCTTCGAATTTAGGAAGGAGAAAGGGAAAGTGAAAACAGTAGAGCTTCAAGATCGTTTAAACGAAATTTTTCAGCATTTACACGAGAATCCTGAAATAAGTTGGAAAGAATATAATACAACGGCCTATATTACGAAATTTCTAGAAGAAGAAGGAGTTTCATATAAAGTATTTGATGATAGCCCTGGAGTTATAGCTGAAATGGGGAAAGGGAAACCAGTTATCGCCATTCGTGCTGATATGGATGCATTATGGCAAGAAGTAGATGGGAAATTTAAAGCAAATCATTCTTGTGGTCACGATGCTCATATGACGATTGCGATGGGACTTATTTTGCAGTTGAAAAATGAGCATTGGCAAAAAGGAACTGTCCGATTTATTTTCCAGCCTGCAGAAGAAAAAGGAAATGGTGCTTTAAAGATGGTGGAGAAGGGAGCGGTGGATGACGCTGATTTCTTATTTGGTGTTCATTTACGACCAATTGAAGAATTACCTTTAAAAAAAGCAGCACCATCTATTCGGCATGGGGCAGCGGGATTTTTAGAAGCGAATATACACGGGGATGATGCGCATGGGGCACGACCACATCAAGGTGTGAACGCAATTGATGTTATTTCTATGATTAATATCGGATTAAAAAACATCTGGCTCTCACCGCAAAAATCATACTCTGTCAAAATGACGAAATGCCAAGCTGGTGGAGATAATTTAAATATCATTCCAGGAAATGGGCAATTCGGTTTAGATGTAAGGGCGGAGAGCAATGTATTGCTAGAAGAGTTAACGAACAAGATAGAACATGTCATTCAATCAGCTGAATCAATGGGAACGAAGATCTCTTACGAATGGGTTGATATTGCACCTGGGGCAGAGGTATCGGAAGAGGCAGAGCAACTCATGCGGAAAGGAATTCTTGAAATATACGGAGAAGACGGATGCACACCGCCACTTTTTACTACAGGAAGTGATGATTTTCATTACTATACGGTCAAAAGGCCGCATTTAAAAGCTGTTATGTTAGGATTAGGGGCAAATTTAAAGCCCGGGTTACACCACCCTTATATGAAGTTTGATCACGCTTGTATAATCGATGGAGTAGAGATAATGAAGCAAACTGTGTTGGAAGCTTTAAAATAATATTGGTTTAAAGTAAACGCCTGATTTTATCAGGCTTTTTTTCTATGTTGTATAATAAAAAGTATTATTTCTTAATAGGAGAAAATCAATGAACGAACAATATTATGATGCGATATTAAATATAAAAACAGTAGGAGAGCAAAAGGGATTCAATAAGTCTCTGCATTATCATCGCTATGAACCAACACCATATAGCGGGCTAGAAATATTATTAGATCAATATGAAATGAAAAGCAGTGATCGGATTGTTGATTTTGGATGCGGAAAAGGCCGGCTGAATTTCTATATTCATCATGCATGTGGTGCGTCAGCTGTTGGAATAGAAATGAACGAGATGTTCTACAAAGAAGCAATGGGAAATTTAGAACGTTATGCGAAGAAATCGAGAAATAGTAAAGATAAAATTCAATTTCAATGTTGCTTAGCGCAAGAATATGAGATTGATCCGCGTGACAATCGATTTTATTTCTTTAATCCATTTTCAGTGCAAGTGTTTATGAATGTAATCAATAATATATTGCTTTCGGTGGAGGAAGTAGAGAGAGAAATAGAGATTATTTTATATTATCCATCGGAAGATTATATCTTTTTCTTAGAGAATCAAACGGCATTTGAATTGAAAGAGGAAGTTAGATTGCCTGGGGTGTATGAGCGGAATGGGAACGAGAGGTTTTTGGTTTATGGATTGAGAAGCTAGAAGGAGTAAAAAGATAAATAGTAAATGTCAGCGAGTATTTAGAATTAAATACGGTGAACGGTATCATAAATAAAACACAATGAAGTACAGGATGTTTGAACTTTGCTCATTATGTAAGATTGATAGGGGATAAAGCGTATTAAATAAAAAGGAAGCAAGAAACTCTTAAAATACAAAAGTAGCTTCCCGTTTTCATATAGGAAAACATTGACTCCCATCCTCAACAAGCTATAATAAAAACTAGATGTTCGTTTCAAACAAAATATGATACAAAAAGAACATATAACATAGATTGAAAAATACTTTCAATCTATTATTTTTACGGCTTTTAGAAAACGCTTACATTTAGTGTGGAGGGAGAAACCATGTCTAAGTTCGCAGAGTATTTTTTAATGGAAGCTAATAATGTTATTGAGTATGTGAAAGAGAAGTTACCAATGTTTGAAAACGCAAAAGATTTGCAGTGCAAGGAAATTGGGGATGGCAATTTAAATTATGTGTTTCGTGTTTGGGATAAGGAGAAAGGAACTTCTGTCATTGTGAAGCAAGCCGGAGATACGGCGCGTATTTCAGATGAGTTTAAGTTGTCCACGAATCGAATTCGCATTGAGTCAAACGTTTTGCAGTTAGAGGGGAAGCTGGCACCTGGGCTTGTACCAGATGTGTATTTATTTGATAGTATGATGAATTGCTGTGTGATGGAAGATTTATCAGACCATACGATTTTACGGACGGCACTGATTAACCATCAAATGTTTCCAAAGCTTGCGGATGATTTAACTACTTTCATGGTAAACACGCTTTTATTAACATCTGATGTAGTGATGAATCATAAAGAGAAAAAGGAACTTGTGAAAAATTATATCAATCCAGAGTTATGTGAGATTACAGAGGATCTTGTGTACTCGGAGCCATTTACAGATCATAACAAGCGCAATGAGTTGTTTTCGATAAATGAAGGTTGGATTCGGGAGCATATATATGGAGATGAAGCACTTCGTATGGAAGTAGCGAAGCTTAAGTTTTCGTTTATGACGAATGCGCAGGCACTACTTCATGGTGATTTACATACTGGCTCTGTGTTTGTACGAAAGGATTCTACAAAGGTCATTGATCCAGAATTTGCTTTCTATGGTCCGATGGGATATGACGTTGGGAATGTGATGGCAAATTTAATATTTGCTTGGGTGAATGCAGATGTAGCAATGGTTGATGGAGTGGAAAAAGATACCTATATGAGTTGGCTGGAGTCTACGATTATAGATGTAATCGACTTGTTTAAGAAGAAGTTTTTAGAAGCGTGGAGCACACATGTAACAGAGATTATGGCAAAGGAAACTGGCTTTGCTCGTTGGTATTTACAATCTGTGTTAGTGGATACAGCGGCTGTGACGGGTTTAGAGTTGATTCGCCGCATTGTTGGATTAGCAAAGGTGAAAGATATTACATCGATTTCAAGTGATGAAGCTCGGGCGGGAGCAGAACGGATTTGTTTACAGGCAGCGAAGAAGTTTATTTTACGAGCAAATGAATATAAAACAGGCGCTAGTTTTTTACAAACGTTAAAAGAGCAGTCTGTCCATAGTGCAAAGTAAGGAGAGAAGATGATGACAGAGCAATTAATACCAATTCAGTGGAAAGATGATGCTTTAGTTTTATTAGATCAAACTCTATTACCGAATGAGGTAGTCTATGAATCTTTTACAACAGCTGAGGGTGTATGGGATGCCATTCAAGTAATGAAAGTACGCGGGGCACCGGCGATTGGTGTTTCAGCAGCTTACGGTGTGTATTTAGGCGTAAAAGAGACATCCGAAGATTCAGTGGAGTCATTTATAGAAGAAGTAAATAGAGTCTGCACATACTTAGCGACATCTCGACCGACAGCGGTGAACTTATTTTGGGCACTTGAGAGAATGGAAAATGCGGCAAAAGAACATTCCCATTTATCTATTGCTGATTTGAAAAATAGGTTATTAGAGGAAGCAAAAGGAATTCATAAAGAAGATGAAGAGATTAACCGCCAAATTGGGGAATATGCATTAACATTGTTCCAAGATGGCATGGGTGTACTAACGCATTGTAATGCAGGTGCTTTAGCAACAACGAAATATGGTACTGCAACAGCGCCGATGTACCTAGCGAAAGAAAAGGGATGGGATTTAAAGATTTATTCTGATGAGACACGTCCTAGATTACAAGGATCTACGTTAACGGCACTAGAACTGCAGCGAGCTGGGATTGATGTAACAGTCATTACGGATAATATGGCGGCAATGGTTATGTCACAAGGGAAAATTGATGCAGTTATTGTTGGCTGCGATCGTGTAGCGGCAAACGGTGATGTGGCAAATAAAATTGGAACGCTTGGTGTATCCATTTTAGCGAAATATTATAACATTCCATTTTATGTTGCAGCACCGACTCCGACAATTGATGTAAAAACACCAACAGGTAAGGAGATTCCGATCGAGGAGCGTGATGCTTTTGAAGTGATTAACCGCTTTGGGCAATATTCAGCTCCAAAAGAAAGTAAAGTATATAATCCAGCGTTTGATGTAACGCCGCATGAGAATGTAACAGCAATTATTACGGAAAAGGGAATTGTTAGGGCTCCATTTACCGAGAATTTAAGAAAGTTATTTTAGTAATTATGAAATATATAAGTACAAATTGAAAAACTGATATAAAACCTTTCTTTTTAGATGGGAGAGAGCGTCCGTCCATGCATAGAAGCGGTCAGAGCCTCATTCTGCCCCATACCAAGTTAAAAAAGGGAGAGAAAACGAGTGCAGATCATGTGTTGTTTTCCTAGCAGTAACTTATATGTGAAAACAAAAAAGGAGTTATCCTTAAAAAACGATCTAAAACCTTTCTTTTTAGATGGGAGAGAGCGCCTGTCCATGCATAGAAGCGGTCAGGTCCTCTTCCTGCCTCATGCCAAGTGAAAACAGAGAGAAAACAAGTAGCGATCATCTTTTGTTCTTCGTAGTAGCGACTTATATGTTGAAAAATCAAGATGGGTTTATATAGAAAATTGCTTATGTATATTAGACATATAAGAAAATAACTAAAAAGAGGACCGATTATCATGTCTAATTCACCGGTAGAGAGAAGAAATAAAATCATTGAGATACTTGAACAAAGGGAGCACGTGGAAGTTTCATATTTAAGCGATGCATTTCAAGTATCATTAATGACAATAAGAAGAGATTTAGAGAAGCTTGAAAAAGACGGCAAAGTCATTCGGATGTACGGTGGTGTAAAACTAAAAACAAAGCGGGTATATGAATATTCGATGGAAGAGCGTCTAAATAGTAATAAGAGAGAGAAGTTAGCAATCGCACGTGAAGCTGCTAGGTTAATTGAAGATTGTGATGTCGTTGCGTTTGATGCGAGTACAACAGCCCTTGAGGTAAGTAAACTTATTAAGGATCGCAAAGATGTAACGGTTGTGACAAATAACCTGAGCATTGCGATTGAACTAGCAGATGCGCCAGAGGTTGTCGTCATTTTACTTGGTGGCTTTTTACGTGGAAAATCCTTATCTGTTATGGGAGCTTCTTTAAAACAGTATTTAGAGGCAATTTATATTGATAAAGCTTTTATTTCAAGTAAAGCACTTAGTTTTCATGAAGGCTTAACAGATACAGCTATTGATGAAGGAGAAGCGAAGCAAGCGATGCAAGCGATGCTTAGCAAATCGAGTGAAGTCATTGTTTTAGCAGATCATACGAAGCTCGGAAAGGTTGCTTTCTATAAGGTTTGTGATAAACAGGGTATTACAAAAATTATCACAGATGAGCTCATACCGTTGACACCACTGCAGCAAGAATGTATTAACAGCTATAAAGAATATGGTACACCTATTATTCTAGCAAACTAGTCGTCACAGAGTTCACACCAAGGGGGATGTATATATATGTTACTACAAAAAGAAAGAGAAGAGATTGTAGAGTATGGAAAGAAAATGATCGCTAGCGGATTAACAAAGGGGACTGGCGGTAATATTAGTATTTTTAATCGTGAACAAGGTCTTATTGCAATAAGTCCAAGTGGTTTAGATTATTTTGAAACAGTGCCTGAAGATGTAGCTATATTGAATTTAGATGGTGAAATTGTGGAAGGGGATAGAAAGCCTTCTAGTGAACTAGATATGCATCTTATTTATTATAGAAAGCGTGAGGACATCAACGCACTTGTTCACACGCACTCCCCTTACGCAAAAACAATAGCATCATTAGGATGGGAACTTCCTGCGGTATCTTATCTGATTGCTTTCGCAGGGCCAAATGTACGTTGTGCGCCGTATGAAACATTCGGAACAAAGGAACTAGCAGAAGCGGCTTTTGAAGGAATGATTGATCGCCGTGCGGTTTTACTTGCTAATCACGGCTTAATGGCCGGTGGGAACAATATAAAAATGGCGTTTACTGTTGCGGAGGAAATTGAATTTTGCGCGCAAATTTATTATCAAACGAAGTGCATTGGAGAGCCAAAATTGTTGCCAGAGAAAGAGATGGCAAGATTGGCGAAGAAGTTTGATGGGTATGGGCAACAATAGAATTAGTAAATAGAAAAAATCCCTCGAGAACAAATCGACTCTCAAGGGATTTTATTTTTATTTCTTAAGTAACAAATACATAAAATAAGGAGCACCAATCAAAGCGACCATAATCCCCGCTGGAATTCCACTTGGCTCTACAATATGACGACCAATTGTATCTGCAAGTAACAATAGCCATCCCCCGATTAAAATGGCAACAGGAAGAAATAATTGATGCCTCGGCCCGACTAAAGATTTTGCGATGTGAGGAGCCATAAGTCCGATAAAGGCGATTCCCCCTGTGACTGAAACGGCAGAAGCTGCTAATGCAACGGCTGCTATAAGGAGTGAGCGGCGTTCTTTTTCGAGTGCGACACCAACACCAATTGCTACATGCTCATTTAATGCAAGGAGATTTAATCGGTTTGCTTTATAGAAAGTAAATGGAATGAGTACAGCTAGCCATGGAATGAGTGCGAAAACAAAAACCCAGTCATCTCCCCAAATGTTTCCGGCAATCCATTTTACGATAAAGTCTACTTTTGCACGTTCAGCAGATGAAATAAGTACAATCATCGTTCCGGAAAGAGCGAACGTAAATCCAATTCCTGTTAATGTCAGTCTTATCGGTTGAAGCCCAGCAGTTTTACTGTATGAAAATCCATAGATGAGACAGGCTGTAATAAAGGCACCGATAAATCCAACGATTGGTAGCAAGTAAACAAATGAGCCTGCGTCTATTGGAAAATATAAAAAGAAAAGGGCAATTGCAACGCCTGCCCCTGAGTTAATACCGATAATACCAGGCTCGGCTAGATCATTACGCGTTATACCTTGTAGTATAGCTCCTGATAAGGCAAGTGCCATACCAGCTAATAGTGTAATCACAATTCGTGGTAATCGAAGAGAAAATAAAATAAATTCTTCTTTAAATGTACCTTGGCCAAAAAGTGTAGGTAGCAGTCTATCATAGGACAATGAAGCTGCTCCTAGGCCCATTCCAATTGTAATGGTTGCTGTAATAAGCAGGAGTAAGGCAAGTACGATTACTCGTTGTTTTTTAGATTGTTGAATCATGAGAACGACCTTCCTCCTTTACGTACGATGAATAGGAAGAATGGTAAACCTACAATTGCGATAATGGCCGCTATTGGTGTTTCATATGGAGCGTTGATTGTGCGTCCAAGTGTGTCAGCTAATAGCATAAAAGAAGCACCAGCAATGGCAGACATCGGTAGCACAAATCGATAGTCTGGTCCGACAATAGGGCGGACCATATGAGGTACCATTAAACCGATAAATGCCATATTTCCAACAAGTGCAACAGAAGCACCGGCAAGTAAAATGATAACGATAAAAAGAATGATTTTAATGACGATGATTTTTTGACCGAGTCCTATTGCTACTTCTTCGCTTAAGCTAAGAATCGTCAATTTCTTTGAAAATAAGATTGCAATGAATATACTGATTGAAATAACTGGAACAATGACCTGTAATTGGTTCCATGATGTTCCGATTACGCCTCCGGCAGTCCACATGGATACATCTTGTGAGATTTTAAAATAAATCCCGATTCCTTCTGAAATCGCGACTAAAAATGCTGAAACCGCGGCGCCAGCAAGTACAATACGAAGAGGAGAAAGCCCGCCTTTTTTCATCATACCAATTCCGAAAACCATAATGGCGCCGATAGCAGCACCGATAAAACAAGCAATCATTATATAAAAATAGTTTACAGAAGGAATAAGGGCAAGTGTAATTGCCAAGGCAGCGTTGGCACCACCAGTTAGCCCGAGTAATCCTGGATCAGCGAGTGGATTTCGCGTTATACCTTGCATAATCGCACCAGAAACAGCGAGCCCAGCTCCAACAAAAATGGCTGCAATTTCACGTGGTAAGCGAAGTTCACGGATAATGGAGAACTTTTCTCCATTAGCGTTAGAAGTCAGCGCTATCCATACATCCTTTATAGTGGTATCTGCTGCGCCAAATACCATGGCAACCATAAATATAATAAAGAACACAATGGTTCCTAAAATGAGCTTGTATACAAAGGAAGTGGAACGTAGATTGTCTTTTGTCATTAGTTTCACATCTTTTCTTTTCATAGAATAAAGGAAGAGGAATTCTTTAAATAAGAATTCCTCATTGTTGTGTTATTTACCAAGAAAGCTTTTCTTGAAGAAATCTAGTTGGAAATCTAATGTGATTGGATCATTAAAATAGAATTCTTTCGCGTTTATTTCAAATGCTTTATTGTTTTTAACAGCTGGAATGTTTTTGTACGATTCTGTTTCTTGGAATGAATTATTCGTATCGTTGTTTTTACTTATAATTAAGTAATCCCCAGCATACTCAGGTAGAACTTCAGCAGATAATGCATAGTAGCCATCTTTTAGCGCTTTTTCTTTTACTTTTTCCGGCATTTTTAATTTCATTTCTTGATACAGGATTTCTGTTCCACGGCCCCAGTTATCGCCGAATACATAGATTTGTTTGTCGAAGTTTTCAATAACAGAAACGGTTGTATCTTCACCAATTTTTGCTTTAATATCTTTTCCTGCAGCAGCAGCACGTTTTTTGAAATCATCAACCCAAGCTTTTGCTTCTTTTTCTTTATTTAGTAGTTTACCGATTTCTAAATGTTGTGTTAAGTAGTCAACTTTCCCATATGTGAATGTTACAGTAGGAGCGATTTTCTTTAACTTATCGATATTTTTAATGTTTGATAAACCAATGATTAAATCTGGATTTAATTCGATAATTTTTTCAACATTTTCATCAGATACTTCTGTAACATCTTTTAATTTATTCTCAAAACGCGGATTCATTTTAGACCATGAATCTACACCAACAAGGTTTACACCTAAAGACATTACGTTACCTGCGAATGATGATAGTACAACAACGCGTTTTGGATTTGCAGGAACTTCAACTTTACCATTCTCAGATTGGTATGTAATTGTTTCTGATTTGCTTCCCTTTGCATTTGAATCGTTTTTCTTATCTGTCGAACCGTTGCTACAAGCACTCATAACGAGTACGAATAGAACTGTCAGTGAAATGAATAACTTTTTCATTTTTTCTTTCTCCTTTTTATAAAATTGTATGTAGTATATAGCTTTCTAACGGGATAGATGTCTTGCACTTAGTAGCTAAGGAATCTTATAAATCTTGATATTGAGATTTATTATAATAAAATACTTGAGGGATCTATAAATAAACGAGCCGCTATTTTCCCTGCAAATTTGTTAATAGTTTACAAAATGATAATGATTATCAATATCGATTCTTTAATAATATAATTTTATATTTTTCTATTGTCAATAGTTATTTTGATTGAAAACCTGAAGGGAAAAGGTTATATTTTATTGAGAATGATAATCAATTATATTTGATGCCTGGGAGTGAACATAAATGAATCCAGAAGAATTATTTGATGTGACCGTGATTGGAGGAGGTCCAGCAGGGCTTTACTCAGCGTTTTATAGTGGGCTTAGGGAAATGAAAACAAAAATAATTGAATTTCAACCACAGTTAGGTGGGAAAGTACATGTTTATCCTGAGAAAATGATTTGGGATATCGGGGGATTGCCACCAGTTACTGGAGCGCAGTTAATTGAGCAGCTTGTGGAGCAAGGGTTAACATTTCATCCAGAAGTAGTGTTGAATGAAAAGGTAGAGTCAATCACTCGGAATGAAGAGGGAGTTTTTGTGCTAACAACTTTCTCTGGTCAAAAGCACTTTTCAAAAACAGTTATTGTAGCTACTGGAAGTGGAATATTAAAACCACAAAAGTTAGCAATTGAAGGTGCAGAGAGGTTTGAAGTATCAAATTTAAATTATACTGTCAAATCTTTAAAGGGTTTTAAAGATAAGACTGTAATTATTTCAGGTGGAGGAAACTCAGCGATCGATTGGGCAAATGAATTAGAGCCCATTGCGAAAAAGGTTTATTTAACATATAGAAAAGATGCCTTAGCTGGTCATGAAGCACAAGTTACTCAGCTTATGAATAGTTCAGTGGATTGTCTCTTTAATACGTCGATTACAAAGTTGATGGCTGATGATAATCACAAAGAAATTGAATATATTGAGTTAACGAATCATGAAACAGGTGAAGTTTCTCATTTACCTATTGACGAAGTCATTATTAATCATGGGTATGAACGTGATATGACATTATTGGAAAATAGTGAACTAAATGTTGAAATCGTTGATAATTATTTTATTGCCGGGAGTGCGAACAGTGAATCTTCAATAGAAGGGCTATATGCTGCCGGAGATATTTTAAAGCATGAAGGGAAATTGCATTTAATTGCGGGTGCTTTCCAAGATGCTGGAAATGCTGTAAATAAAGCAAAACAATTTATTCAACCAGATGCGAGTGAATATGGAATGGTTTCTTCCCATAATGATGTTTTCAAACAGCGTAACCGAGAACTTATTAAGCAAATGATGAAATAATGGGTCGTGTTGAGAAGTTTAAAGAGTGGAAAGAAATACATAGAGAAGAATATGTAAATGAATTATGAGAGATTTGAAATAAATATCTTTTTAATAGATAAACACCCAGTTACTTTCCTAATCTTTATTAAGTAAGGAAGTAGGCTGGGTATTTATATAATTACTATGTTTTTTATCATTTGTATTACACTGGTTTCTTCAGTTCACGTCTTTTACATGTATTTTGAGAAGAGAATACATGTAAAAGACGTGAACGTTTGATTTGTAAATCTTTTTTTGTGGTTCATATTTTTTATAGACAAGGAAAATTATGCTGTTCCTTGTGCGTACTGATCAGGAAACTGCTTATTTTGCACAGAGGCAATATATTGTTTCCCGTGTTTTCTAGCCATAGATTCTAGTATGTGACGTACACGTTTTGTAAGATGTCCCTGGTTTTGTAACGCTTCACAGTATGCATCATAGTAAGCATATTTAGCCCAAAGGAAATCGTCTTGTTGAAATATGAAATGATGTTTATACCATTCTCCAATTGTATTATAGTTTACGCTTTCATTTGCAGCCTTTGTTTGCTCAATGATTCTTTTTGGTAAAGCTTTAGAAAGCTGAGAAGCAGTATTTGTTGTTTCAGTTTGTAATGATTGCTCTAACATTGTAATGATGTGACGAGTAGCCATATGTTTAACTCTCCTTTGTGTAAATGGATAAATGCCATCTATATTTTTTTAATACTTACTATATTATTATACAATATATGGAATGCATCTACCTGCTTTTTGATTTGTATTTACAAAATCTTTTTATTTTATTTATAAAAATCTTTTATAATAATGTAGACATAAAAAATAATAAGGGAATGAAACAATTGTATATAACGGTAAAAGAAGCAGCAGAATATTTAAATATTCCGGAATCTTACATTGAAGAATTGGTTCAGCAAAAACGAATTCGAGCCGTGTATGACGGTGAGCAATATTTGCTGAATAAAGAACAGTTCAATACGCATTTAGAGCAAATGGAAAAATATAAACAGTTAGTAGAAGAAATATTAAATGAGCCAATTCCAGAGGATATGGATGTAAAGGACGAAGATTAAAACTCATGGGCCTATAGCGTAGTACTCTATGAAAAATGATACAGAATCATTTTTATCCTGCTATTTGTGGGCAGTAATATTCCCACTTTAATTTCAACAAAAGTAAAGAAGCTAGGTGGAGAATAAACTGCCCGTAAAAGCCCGATTGGTGAGGGCTAATATTAATGGAGGATGAAAAATCCTCCACTAAGTAAAGTTTCACTTTATAAATACTGTTTCAAGATCTGTAGGATAAGTATCTTGAAACGGTATTTTTTTATGATGAAATAGTAAAATTGTGTGCATAAATGGTGGCTAATGACATGCTGGGTATTGATAGAAGCCATGCTAGTCTTTTGTACATCAGAGATATACATATTGGATAGATGTACCCCCGTGTTAAAAACATATTTTTATATAATGGGACAATCATAGAGAACGTAACCTGTACAGATACATATACTATCAGTGCAAACGACTTATAAAACAATGAAAGGGGTTTTCTCATGAGCACGATTAGTAGTGATTTGCTGTATGGATTGATTGGAGAGAGTGTTAGAGTGAATCGAGGTGGACCAGAGTCTCAAAAAGGTACAGTGGTCGCAGTGTATTCGGATCATTTTATTTTATTGAGTGAAAACAGAACGTTTTACTATTATCAGTTTCAACATCTAAAAAGTATTACAAAAAATGCGAAAGATGTTGCTGCAGAAATTGGAGTTTTACCAACATTTGCACAAGGTGAAGATTTTCAAGGCTTACTTCAAAATTTAAAGTATCGTTGGGTGAAAATTAACCGCGGCGGTCCAGAAAAGATTGAAGGAATTCTACAAGATGTTTCTTCTGAATATGTGACATTAATTGTAAAAGAGGAAGTTGTACAGATTCCACATTTCCATATTAAAAGTATGAATTATGGTCTGCAAGCACTAGAAGAAGATGATTATCAATCAAATAACCAAAAATCCGATCAGACAGCATATGTTCAATATTCAAGAGCAAGAGCAACAAGACAATCAAGTCGATATAATCGATCCAAATAATAACAAAAGAGGGGAAGGAGGGATGAAATTGGAAAATATATTTCCTGAAAATCAAATAAAAAGCTTGGTTTATCAAGGTGTAAAAGTAAACCTTGGTGGACCAGAAAGCCGTACAGGTGTGTTGCTGGCAGTAGGTGATGATTATCTCGTTCTTCAAGGAAATACAGGAGAGGTCATTTATTATCAACAGAAGCATGTAAAGGGTGTTGTAAAAAAGGCAAAAGAGATAGGGTTAAATCCTTATTTTATTGAGCAATCCTATGCGGATGGTGCAACGTTTCAAGAGATACTAGGTAGTCTTAAGTATAAATGGGTCAAAATTAATCGCGGTGGACCAGAAAGCGTAGAAGGTTTATTAAGTGATGTAAATGAAGAATACGTTACATTAGTGAACCGTGATGAGGTAATTTACGTTATTAACTTTCACATTAAAAACGTAAATCAAATCGTTAAAACTAATAAAGATGAAGAAGAGTAATGTTTGATAAATAAGAGGGGGCAGTATGGAATAGGTAGTGGCGAATGTTTTTTGTTCAATTGCTATTATTTCACTATAGTCTAAATGCCCTCCTCTACTATTCATACAGATAGAAAGAGAGCATTGTGTCACTTTGCATACATGTTTTAGCCCCCTATTATTCTTTTTTAGCTACATGTGAATGAGAGATAAAGAGGAAGTTACGCTTTGGAGAAAGGAGGATACAGGTGAACGAACTAAGCAAAAATATTGGAGAATATATCTATGTTAAATTAATTGGCGAGAAAAGGTTTAAAGGATTATTAATTGATGTAGGCAATGATATTGTTGTTATTTATGATGGGAAAGACTACATCTATATTTCCTTATATCATATTCAATATTATAAATTTTTGGCGAGTCTTGTGACCGAAATACACAAGCCAGAAACAGATTCTGTTATTAAAAGAGAATCACCGTCAATTTCCCTTCGAAAAGTACTGAGCACATCTAAAGGGATTTTTACGGAGATTTATGTAGCTGGTGGTTATCCTATTCATGGTTATGTTGCAAGTGTTATGAATGATTATTTAGTATTCTATAGCCCTGTGTACAAAACAGTATATATTTCTTTAAAACATCTAAAATGGTTAATCCCCTATCAAGAAAATCAAATTCCGTATTCCCTCAATAAAAATGAGCTTTCAGTTAATCCATTAAATATTACACTAGCTAGAACATTTGAAGAACAACTAATCAAAATGGCAAGGAAAATTATGGTGTTTGATTTAGGCGAACATTCAAATAAAATTGGGAAGATGACGAAAATTGAAGATGGTCATATTGAATTGATCAAGGCGCGTGATGAAAAAGTATATTTAAATATTCAACATGTAAAATCGGTTCATTTTCCGTAAGCTTGTTAAGAAGGCTTGCTTTTTCTTTTATGTGTGTAAAAGAAAAGGTCGAGTCTATTTTTATCCCGTAAAAGCCCGATTGGCGAGGGCTAACTATCAGTGAGGGATGAAGACATCTCCTCACTGATTAAATATTTAATCATGGATTAGTAAGAGAGAAAGGTATATTTTTATAATAAAAAATGTGTACGAGCATGTTTATTATGTCCAAGCTATCCTTTCAAAATTGAATAGATTATGTGTTATCTAACTAAATATTAAAGGGGTTTTCAGGGTGAGTCAGCTTAGACATTCTTTTTCAATTACATTACTTGGTAGTGGGGGAGGAGCCGCTAAAGCAGTATTGGCAGTTTTAAATCAAACTGTGGCGAATATAAATGATCCCATCTATTCTATGATAAAAGATTTAAAGTTTCATCTCGTTGATATAAAGCAAAAGGAAAAAAGCTATTATGACGAATTATTTCCGAATTTAAAGGGGAAATTCTTTCTTCATGAAATGGATCTTCAAAATACAATACTGTTTAAACAGCATTTGCAGAAAACGGATGCTGGTGTAGTTATCGACGTTTCCGGAGCAGATACGATTCGTATACTTAGTTGTTGTAATGAATTAGGTATTTCGTATGTAAATTCAGCTTTGGAGAATGAGCAGGTGGATCAGGATGATAGCTTAAAGGGGTTTCAGCTTACAGAACGTTATACGAGATTTGAAAAGGAAAAAAATAATTTTACAAATACAAGAGCTATCATAGGATCGGGAATGAATCCTGGTGTTGTTCAATGGATGGTTGTACAGCTTATGAAAGAACAACCGGGAAAAAAACCACGTGCGTGTTATATTATAGAGCATGATTATTCTTTCTTTGCAGACCAAAGTCTTATAAAACCTAATACACTTTATGCTTCATGGGCGGTAGAACGTTTTCTTGATGAAGCAATATTAAGTTATCCAATGTATGTGAGTCATCATCGGCCCATCTATTTTTATGAGGATGTATATGCTTCGGAATATAAAGTGAGATTAGGAGAGAAAGAGTTTCATGGTTGCCTAATGCCACATGAAGAAGTTCTGATTCTTGGTAAAACATTTGATATGGAAGTGGGTTTTCTTTATCGTATTAATGAATATACAACAGATTTAATTCGAAAAAATCTAGATGATGTGGATAAATTATGGAATTGGAATCGAAAAGTTTTTAATCCAGCAGAGGAAGAAATAGCCGGAGAAGATTTAGTTGGTGTGTTACTTGTCTATGAAGACAATGAAAAATATATGTACAATGTAATGAATAGTAGTGAAGTTTTCCAGAAATATAAGACAAACGCGACTTATTTTCAAGTTGGTTGCGGAATCTATGCTGGTTTGTCCAGTTTACTGCTAGATATATTTTCACCAGGTGTGTATTATGTTGAGGAATTATTACTTAATACAAAAAGTAAGTATGGTGAATATTTACATGTTTATATGAAAGATTTTGTGATGGGTGATAATTCATTTACGGATGGATTGCTTCATGAGCGGGTGAAGTGGATATAATTTATCCCGCCATTTGTGGGCAGTAAGACCTCCACCTCAAACTTCAGCGAAAGCGAAGAGGTTAGGTGATGGATCAACTGACTGTAAAAACCAGATTGGTGAGGACTAATAATCAGTGTGGAATGAGGCTTCCACTGATTAAGGTTTCATTTTGTGTAATTGTTAACAGGGGGAGTTTGTTCACTCCCTCTTTTAGTGTTATGGTATGAAAGGAAGTTAGAATAAAAATAGTATAGCCATTTTATATAGGATAATACTACTAGAAATTTCACATGACGTAAAAGTTAGATAGAAATGACTTTAAAGGGCTTTACTCAAATTCAAAAAGAGCGCAATCTAGCTGATAATGCTAGTTATGATATTATGCTGCAGGAAATTGAGAGAATCAATGGATTTGTTAGTGAGTTAATGTTACTTGGAAAACCGAAACCAACAATGTATCAATTATGTGATATGCGAAAAGTTCTGTTATATGTTGTTCATTTGATGGAAAGTTATGCAATGCAGTACGCTGTAAAAATACATATACAAGTAGATGAGGTGTTACCTGATATAAAGGGTGATGAAAAACAATTAAAGCAAGTCTTATTAAATCTTGTGAAAAATGGGATTGAATCGATGATGCATGGTGGAGATTTGAGAATTTCTGCCTATAAAACGTATGGATAGCGAAAGAATAGAGAGACTTGGAAAGTCTGTTTATACGACAAAGGAAAATGGAACTGGTCTTGGTTTAATCATTACAAATAAAATTATTGAAGAGCATCAAGGGATGATTCAATTCAAAAGTAACATTGGCACAGGGACAAAAGTAGAAGTGACATTGCCAACTATATAGAATTTAAAGACAAGAGTACTTTTCAGAAAAGTGCTCTTGTTGTGTAAATATAAACATTTTATAAAAAGCTTCAAGAATGCTTTTTTTTATAAAAAACTTAGTTTATAATGGAGGAAAATATCGACATGTAGTTTTATTACTCATGTACCGGTTTGTAGTTTTTACTTGTATGAATGTTTATATTGAATTGGGTTTTATGTGAATTAAAAAAGAGGGGTGCACATGCATCCTTTTTTCTATGCTGATATTATGACAGAGGTGGTACGATGGAACTAACATTAAATTCGACCGTATGTTTACACACTATTCAATTTCGAAAAGATCAAAAGAATTATATTGTAAAGGATACAATTACAGGAGAAAAATATGAAATGCCGCCACTTTGGATTGATGCACTTGCAATGATGCGTGACGGATTTTTATTGGGAGAAATTGAAGAAAAGCTAAAGGAAGAGTATCCAAAAGAAGAAGTGAATATTCTAGAATTTACGAGGCAATTGTTAGAACTAGAGCTTGTCGGAATGGTTGATGGAAAAGAAATTATTTGTAAGAAAAAGAAAGATAAAGATTATTTTGCATGGGTTCGTCCTCGGATTGAACAGTTTTTTCTTAATTTAAATCGAAAATATCGAAGCAGAGGTCAATGATGATCTCTGCTTTTTTGTTGCAAGAATAAAAAATAGGTATTCACCCAATTGAAGCGTCGTGCATATTGTAATTTATGTAAGTAGACTGCTATAAAGGAGTGAGGGCAGTGACAGGGAAAATTTTAAATTATTATGCTGGAGGAAATACCGCGAGAGGTTTTTATAGTTTATATGAGGAAAATGTAAGGGGATTGGAAAGACTTTTCATTTTGAAAGGTGGTCCAGGGACAGGGAAATCCTCATTGATGAAAGCAATTGGGCGTGAGTGGGTTGGAAGAGGATATGATATTGAACTGTTACATTGTTCGTCTGATAATAAATCCATCGATGGTGTTATTATTCCAAAATTAAAAGTAGGAATTGTAGATGGAACAGCACCACATGTCATTGAGCCAAAAATACCTGGAGTTGTAGAGGAATACGTGAACTTAGGAGTTGCATGGGATTCAGAGAAATTACGAAAACATAAAGGTGAAATTACACATTATATTTCTGAAGCGAGCGATGCATTTCAATCAGCGTATGCTTGTTTTAAAGAGGCGTTAGCTATACATGATGATTGGGAGAGAATTTATATTGATAATATTGATTTTCAAAAAGCGAATGAATTAACAAAGCAGCTTATACAAAAGTTATTTGCAGATAACAAAGGAAAACAAGCGGTGGTAAAGCACCGTTTCTTAGGGGCAGCAACACCAAAAGGGGCGGTTGATTTCGTTCCAAATTTAACAGAAGATATCCCGCATCGTTATTTTATAAAAGGACGCCCGGGTTCAGGAAAATCAACGATGTTAAAAAAATTAGCAGGGGCAGCGGAAGAGAAAGGATTTGAAGTTGAAGTATATCATTGCGGCTTTGATCCAAATAGCCTAGATATGATTATTGTAAGAGAATTAGGTTTTGCGATCTTTGACAGCACCGCGCCACATGAATATTTTCCAGAGCGAGAAGGTGATGAGATTATTGATATGTATGATCTCATCGTTACGCCAGGAACGGATGAAAAATATGCAACAGAAATTCGGGATGTTTCCATTCAATACAAAACAAAAATGAGTGAAGCAATGTCGTTCTTAGCGAAGGCAAAAGCAGTTCGAGATAAATTAGAACGGATTTATATTGCTGCGATGGATTTTACAAAAGTAGATATGTATAAAAATGAAATTCAGGGTGAGTTTGAGCGAATTGCAAAGCTTGTTAGCGAGCAACAAAAATGAAATGTTTATAGAGCTGCCAGGGAAGGCCTAGCAGCTTCCTTTTAAATTTAGTTATGATACATACTATAGAGTTACTGAGATATTGATGTTAAAAGTAGAATAACACGCCAATAATAAGTAGATTATATTTGTCGAATTTCCAGGGAAATGATCAGAAAATGAGGATGATATATATGAGGGATAAAATTCAATTAGAATTACAGAAAATTGAAAAAGAGAACAATGTGAAAATTTTATTTGCTGTCGAATCTGGAAGTCGTGCATGGGGATTTCAGTCGAAAGATAGTGATTATGATGTTAGATTTGTATACATTCATTCAGTAGACTGGTATTTATCTATTAATGAAAAACGTGATGTGATTGAGTATCCAATTAGTGATGCTTTAGACATAAGCGGTTGGGATATTAGAAAAGCTCTGCAGTTATTTGCAAAATCAAATCCAGCACTATTAGAATGGATCCGTTCTCCAATCTTTTATTCTAAGAACTCTGATCTTCCAGAGCGTCTACAGAAAATGAGCGAAAATGATTTTGATCCTAAAGCAACGATGTATCACTACTTACATATGGCTTCAAAAAACTATCGTGAATTTCTACAAGGAGAGAGTGTGAAGTTGAAAAAGTACTTCTATGTATTGCGTCCTATTTTAGCTTGCAAATGGTTAGAAGAGAAAGGGACATTGCCGCCTGTAGAATTTGAACGATTCATTACTGAATTGTCGCTAGAACAAGAGCTTTTTGATGAAATTGAAGATTTACTTCTAAAGAAAAAGGATGGTGTTGAGTTAGACACTGGTCCGAAGATTATCGTATTAAATGAATTTTTAGAGGGGCAGATAAAGTATTATCAAGAGTATGTGAAAGGTATTGAAAAGGGAAAGGGCATTGAGGTTGAGAGGTTGAATGGCTTGTTTCGGGATATGTTATTTGAGAAAGAGCACCAGTAGATTGGTGCTCTGTTTGTTTTAGTTAACTTTATTCTCCATCAACCCGTTTTAAGGGCTTATCTGCCGGCCCCTCAATTACATCTCCTTCAATTGAAAAGCGTGATCCATGACAAGGGCAATCCCACGTACAATCACCGCTATTCCATTCTACTTCACAGCCAAGGTGTGTACAGGTCGTATCAACAATATGCAATTTTCCTTCGTTGTCTTTATAAGCGCCTGCACGTTTTCCATGTACTCTTACAACGGCACCTTCACCATTTTCAAGATCTTCTGGTTTACGCAGAGCAAATTCTAACTTGCCTTCGATCAAATGTTTTGCTACATCAAGGTTTTGAGAAACAAATGTTTTTATATCTGGATCTGCATGGAATCGTGATGGGGCAAAGAGTTCTTTATACGGGTTATCTATTTTTGTAATAGAGTCCTTTAGTAGTTGAGCTGCAGCAGTTCCTGTTGTCATCCCCCATTTTCGATAACCTGTTGCAACGAATATATTTGGATTATTTTCATTAATATGGCCGATGTAAGGTAGTTTATCTAGGGTAATTAAGTCTTGTGCTGACCATCTGTAAGGGATTGCATCTATTCCAAATATTTCTTCTGCGAAAGAGTGCAATGCTTCATAATGAAGCATTGTATTGATTCCTTGTCCTGTTTTATGACTTTCACCCCCAACAAGAATAATTTTTTCTCCATTTACTGTTGTGTAACGTAAGGAGCGTGTAGGAGTGTCTATGCTTAAATACATGCCTCCGGGATAATCTTTTTTTGCTTTTATAGCTAGAACGTAGGAACGTTCTGCATACATTCTTGTGAAGAAAAAGCTATTTGCATCATAGAAAGGAAAATGAGAACAGGAGACGACATATCCACATGTAATACGATGGCCATCTTTTGTAATGACTTGCGGATAGAATCCTTTCTCGATATCGATTGCAGTGGTTTGCTCATAGATTGTTCCGCCTGCTTCAATAAACTGTTCAACAAGGTTCTTTAAATAATGAAGAGGATGGAACTGTGCTTGTTTTTTCATAACAAGTGCTCCCTGAACTGAGATAGGAAGTGGAATGGACTCTACATAGTCACAAGGAATATTTAGTTTTTTATAAGCTTCATATTCTTTGGTTAATTTCCGTAATCCGTCATTGCAAGTTGTATATAAGTAGGCGTCTTCTTCAGTAAAGTCACAATCAATGTTATTTGTTCGGACTGTTTCTTTTATAAATTGCAATGCTTTTTCGTTTGCCTCATAGTATAGGCGCGCTTGATCAGCTCCAAAATGATCAATGAGCTCATCATAAATGAGATCGTGTTGTGCAGTGATTTTTGCAGTCGTATGGCCTGTCGTTCCATTTAAAATATTTCCGGAATCGATTAAAACAACTTTCATGCCCTCTTTTGCAAGTAAATAAGCAGTTGTGATGCCTGTAATTCCAGCACCAATAATTGCAACTTCTGCTTTTATACTTTCTGATAGCTTGGGGAAAATAGGGAATGAAGTAGAATCGCGCCAGTACGGTTCTGGAAATTGGGGAAATGAATTGTTTGTCATCGTATGTCCCTCCTGTTTTAAAATAATTTACTACTTATTTTTTCCAATTTATATAAAATTCATGTAGCTTATTTTCAATCTAGGAGAAGGAGATACTGTACAGTGAACAGAAGAAATTAAGAATAAGTTTTAAATATTTACAAAACATAAATATTATTCTAATATAATAAAAATGAGTATTCCTTTATAAGGTTATTTTAAATGACAGTCGATTCTATCAAGAATTATTGATGTTCATATATAAGCTTTTCTTGAGTGAAGCAGACTTTCTTATATGTAAAAGTATTTATATATATAATGGATAAAAGCTTATAAAACCTATGCTTTTCCTTTGGTGAAATAAAATATTATTATAAAAATATAACCACATTTTATTACTAGGTCATAAAAATTATTGACAATATGGAAAGTCTATTGATATGATTCATCATGTGGAAAGGTTGATAAAGAGTAAAAAGAGAAATGTTTTTCATTGATAATAAAAGCGAAAATGAGTGACGATAGAGTGAGTATGATTTACTTATTATAAATGCTTTTTGTAATTAACTAGTATTATCAATCTGGAAACAAGAATTGATTTATGCAAGTTGCGTAAGCGCGGCATAAGAAAGGGGCAAAAGGATGAAGGAGCTTCATACGTTTGGATGGTATGCAGCACGTGTATCGCCGCATTTGCCAAAAAAAGCATTTAAACCAGTTCCAACTCGTTTGTTTGGTGGACTGGCTTATTTGCTTGTGGCGGTAGCTGGGTTAATAGCGATTGGTTTATTCGATTTGAATGTGTGGGCAAATCTTGGAATTGCAATTGTTCTAGGATTATGTTTTGCTTCACTTGGGTTTTTAGGACATGAAATTTTGCACGGAACCGTTGTAAGAAAAGCATGGCTTCGTGATTTTTTAGGGGCAATTGCATTTATGCCATTATCTACAGGACCGAAATTGTGGAGAAAATGGCACAATGCGACGCACCATGTTCATACACAGCATGAAGAATATGATCCTGATGCGTGGCCAACACTTGAAAAGATGAAGAAGAGTAAATTTTTAAGATGGGTGTATCGTATGCCCTTGCATGTACGTTCTTTCTTCAGTTTTCTGTCACTAACAATTCAATTTACAATACATTCGACTCGTATGTTCTTTCATTTTATAAAAGAATTTAAGTCATCGAATCAGAAGTCTGTATGGCTTCAACTTCTTTTGCCATGGACGGTTTGGATTAGTTTGCTATTTATTATGGGGCCTACGAAGTGGTTGTTTGCTTATGTGATTCCATTACTCATTGCAAACTTTATTGTAATGGGCTATATTGCAACAAATCACCGTTTAAATCCAATTGTTCCTGTAAATGATCCATTAGCTAACTGTTTATCTGTAACAGTGCCGCGCTGGGTTGATGTTTTGCATTTTAACTTCTCATATCATACGGAACATCATTTGTTCCCTGCTATGAGTTCTAAGTATTACCCATTAGTAAAAGAAAAAATTAAAGAAATGTGGCCGGAGCGTTATCATGAAATGCCGATGACGAAAGCAATGGCAGCACTTTGGAACACACCTCGTGTATATTATCAAGGCAGTGAATTAGTTGATCCTCATAGGGAACATTTCTATGGTTCTTTAGGGAATGGGTTAGACCCTGATAATATTGCATATCGTGAGGAGCATATAGAAGAACAGGAAACTATCAAAAAAGTGAATCCATGATTCTGGAATAGATTATTTAGAACCCTTTAACTATAAAAGCAAGCTACCTAAAAAGTAGCTTGCTTTTTTTAGTTTGTATTTTGATTGTTTTTTTGCATGTAATAGTAACTTTTCATTGATTCCTTTTTCAATCTAATAGATGAAAGGGTTGCTACAATTCTTCCTATAAAGAGACTGCTTTTTCTTTCTCTTTATTTACTTGTATAGAATTACTTTGTTTACGCTGAAGTTTTTTCTCTAAGAGATTTACGAGGTAAGTAAACAAAAGGACGAGTACAAGATAATAGGCACTAACAACAATGTATGTTTCAAGTTGCTTAAAGTTTCCAGCAGCTATAGATAAACCGGATCCCCAAAGCTCAGACATTCCTACGTATGCGACAAGGGAAGAATCTTTTAATCCAATGACAAATTGGTTTCCGAGCGGTGGGATTGATAATCGAAATGCTTGCGGTAAAATGATACGGCGCATAGCGAGTGGATAGGACATTCCTAAAGAACGAGCCGCTTCTAATTGGCCGCGATCGACCGATTGAATGGAGCCACGGAAAATTTCTGTAATATATGCACCGTTATGAATTGCTAAAGCAATGGCACCAGCCCAAAATGAAGACAGAACGATAATAGACGTAATGCCGAAATAAAGAATCATGATTTGAACGATTAATGGTGTGCCTCGGATAACAGCAATATATATGTGTGCAATACTATTTAAAATTTTATTATTGGAAATACGAAAAAAGGCGAATAGAAGTCCGATTAATGAACCAAGTAATAATGAAGTTAATGTTAATTGTAAAGTCATGACAATTGCTTTTAGAAATGTTGGATATGTAGATATGAAAATTTCAATCATCAACGTCACCTCAATATAGAATTTATTTTAGGAAATAGATGCAAATACCCCACGGCTGAGGTGGGGCATCGCTTATGGATTAAAAATGATTTGTTTTTTAGAAGGGTAAATCATTTTATTTTGTCTTTTCCTCTTCTCCAAGAATATTTTTTCCAAACCATTTTTTACTGATTTTTTCATATGTGCCATCTTTAATAATTTCCTCTAATGCTTTGTTTACTTTCTTCACCATCTCTTTATCATCTTTGCGAATTGCAATTCCCATTTCCTCAAGATTTAATGGTTTGCCAGCTTCTTTTATATTTGATTTTCCTTCTTTTATCATACGAAGACCAACCATTTGATCCGTAATAACAGCATCTACTCGGCCTGGTTCCAAATCCATAAGAGCTGTAATGTCACTGTCGTATTCTGTGATTTGATCTGTATGTTTTTCCACAAGTGTTTTAAATGTACTAGCTTTTACAACACCGATTTTTTTTCCTTTTAAGTCTTCTACTGAAGAAATGGAATTGTTCTTTTTAGCTACGAAAATTTGTGCACCAGAGCGATAGTATGGATTCGTAAAATTAACGGCTTTTAGGCGGTCTTCTGTAATTGCCATACTTCCTAATATGACGTCATATTTTTTTGCTTTTAGACCTTGAATCAATGTTTCCCAAGGGTTTGTAACTGGAACAGGCTTCATTCCCATTTTTTTTGCGAGTGCCTCACCAATTTCGACATCAAAACCAACTAGTTTTCCGTCATTTTCTTTGAAATTAAAAGGTTTATATAAGCCGCTCATTGCGTAGCGAAACTCTTTCCCTTCATTTGTTGAAGTTTCCTTACTACAGGCTCCAAGGACGAAGGATACACATAGTGTAATTGCTGCAAAAACAGTAAGTATTTTCTTTCTCATCAAAACCCCTCCTATATATTCATCCTGCACATACGGGGTAAACAGCCGTATCTTAATTGCTATGGAAAGTTTCCATGGGTGGGGCAATTAGGCCACCCGTATG
The DNA here is from genome assembly GCF_000374885.1 of Bacillus sp. 105MF. Taxonomy (NCBI): domain Bacteria; kingdom Bacillati; phylum Bacillota; class Bacilli; order Caryophanales; family Bacillaceae; genus Bacillus; species Bacillus sp. 105MF. The sequence continues at coordinate 91,612 of NZ_KB895579.1, forward strand.
AGTTTTAATGGTTTAAGTATTCGTGGGGAGAGAAGTCCCTCTCTATAAAATGTTTCGTAAAAACTGTTTTGCTCTCTCATTTGACGGTGCTGAAAAAAATTGTTCTGGTGGTGCATCCTCTACAATTTGTCCATTATCCATAAAAATGACGCGATCTGCTACATCCCGTGCAAAGTTCATTTCATGGGTGACGATTACCATTGTCATTCCTTCACCAGCAAGCTCTTTCGTAACTTGGAGTACTTCTCCAACAAGTTCAGGATCAAGAGCAGATGTAGGTTCATCAAATAGCATGATTTTAGGATTCATTGCAAGTGCGCGTGCGATCGCAACACGTTGTTTTTGTCCACCAGATAAAAGGTGAGGTGTCACGTTTGCTTTGTCTTGTAATCCAACCTTTTGTAATAGGTCGGTTCCAATTTCTTTCGCTTTTGTTTTGTCCATTTTTTTCACATGAATAGGTGCTTCTATGATGTTTTCTAATGAGGTCATATGTGGAAAGAGGTTAAAATGTTGAAATACCATTCCAACATTTTCGCGGACTTTGTTTAAGTTTGTACTTTTAGGATTAATTCGTTTCCCTTGTAAGTGAATTTCTCCTTCATCGTACATTTCTAAAAAGTTGAGACAACGAAGTAAAGTGCTTTTTCCTGAGCCGCTCGCGCCAATTAAAACAACAACTTCTTTTTCTTTTACTTCTAAATTGATCCCTTTTAAAACGTCTAATGAACCAAATGACTTTACTAGATTTTGAACTTGAATCATACCAATCCCCCAGTCAAATTTGTATTTTACAAATGTTTTCCCTTATTTTTGTTATTAGTCATAAAGTGCCAAAACCCTTTATTTTTTGCGAAAAACATTGTCTAGAGGACGTGAAATTAGGAAGATGATTCGGTTAGTAAAGTGATAAAAAGAGGCTTTGAAGAAAATAAAAAAGTGAGAGAAATTTATATTTTATTTATGGAAGGGAGGGATGCTTTGTGGGAATCGAAAAACATTACAAGGGTCGTATACTGTTTTTACTTTACGTAACCTTGTAATGTTTGTGCCATAGTAAGTGTTTTGCCAATCTGTAATATCAATATCAGGCCAATTGACATAATCACCTAATGTATAAGGTGCCATAGCATTTCGTAAATCTTTAATCCAACGTATATTTTGTTCTTCCTTATTGTCGCATTTCCAAGATGTAAGGTATTCTTGAGCAATAATTGCTTTTCGATGGAAATAAGCTGTTTCACTTGGAGCAATGTCTTCTACAGCTCCTACGAGTGATTGATGCCAAACGCTCGCTGAAGAATTTGGAGCATGACTAAGAAAATGCTTTAGAACTTGAATCCCTTTAAGCGGAATTGTCTTATATACATAAGAACCAGAACGTTTGAATTTTTCTGGGATGTTACCACTATTAAAGAATTCAACTGCTTGTATATAAGGAACTTCTTCTATGAACAGAGAAGGAGTTCCAGCTTGTAATACAGGTGCCAGTAAATCGAGGAGTTCCGAAGGATGACCAACAAATTCTCCTTTTACTTCAATTTTATTTCTCTGTTTAGAAAATAATTCAATAGATGAAGTAAGACGCTCATCTATATAAGGTGCCCAGTTTTGCCAAGCTTGAAATGCGGTAATAAAGTCTTTCCATTCCCAAGTGAGTGAAAAAATCGAGACGTTTTGAATGGGGTGAACACGAAATGTTAAAGATGTAACAATTCCGAAGTTCCCACCGCCACCGCCGCAGCATGCCCAAAATAAATCAGCGTTTTCTCTTTCGCTGGCACGAATAAATCTTGCCCCTTTTTTACCAACTGCTTGCACCATGTCTATTTCTAATAGTTGATCACAAGTTAATCCAAATAAGCGTGATAACATACCAATGCCACCACCAAGTGTTAATCCAACAATTCCAACGCTGGCGCTGGTGCCAGCTGGTAATGTGACGCCATATTTCCACAGCTCTTTATAAACAGCACCAAGGTCTGCTCCAGCCTCAATGGTTGCTGTTAAGCTGTCCTGCTGGACTATAATTCGATTCATTTCACTTACATCAATAATAAGTCCACGATTCACAAGGGAAAAGTTTTCATAGTTATGGCGACCACTTCGTACACGAAATGGTATATGACGTTCACGTGCCCACTTCAAGGCATTGCATACATCTTGAGTATTTTGACAGAAGACAATTATGCAGGGGAGCTTTGGAAGACTTAAATTTAAGTTTATGCGAGCTACATCATATTCAGGATCTTCTGGAGTTACAATGCGCCCTGTTAATTTTGTTTTTTTCATTATATTGTTCCTTTCCATATGAGATTGGTTCTTATTATTGTATGAGAAAGCTTGTTTAAGAGTGTTTGAATTATAAATAGTATGTATATGAAGAATGAATAGGCTGATTAAAATGTTAGTATATTTTTCTGGGAAATTTAATTGAAATTAGAAACATATGGATGTGTATTCAGCAGTATGTATTTAGTGTTGCCATACTAGATACTATAGAAATTTTTAGCAGTACTCCAACAGAAGTCCCCTTTCTTAAGCACATGCAGGACATAGTCCAGGATGAAATCATATAAGAGGGATAATTATAAACTATGAACGTTTCCGCAACATTTACCTTTATCTCTTTCGAATGGAAATTATAGCAAGATATAATAAAGTTATAATATTCGAAAGGATGTCTTTTATGAAAAAGGAGAAAAGACAACGGCTAATTAAACAATTGATAAGAGAGTGTGAAATAGATACACAAGAGAAATTAGTAGAATTGTTAGAAGAACATGGTGTAGTAGTTACACAAGCAACGATTTCACGAGATATTCGTGAATTAAATTTAATAAAGGTAACCTCTGCAAGTGGATTAACAATATATAAGATTTTTTCAGAAGACAGTTTACAAACGGATATGAAATTAAAGAAAAAAATAAAAGAAGTTGTTGTGAAAATTGATTGTGTAGAGCAATTAACAATCATTAAAACATTACCGGGAAATGCCCATGTTATTGGTGTATTATTGGATTCTTTAGATTGGAAAGAAAAAGTAGGATGTATATGTGGAAATGATACGTGCCTTGTGATTTCTCGATCACAATCGGATAGGAAGGTTCTAGAAGAAAGATTGAAATTGATTATGTAAGTGAAGATCCTATTTCTAATTTTTATTAGAAATAGGATCTTTTTTTGAAATTTTAATATGAATTAGTAAAGGGTTATTCATTATATATACGTAATATATAGCTGTTTTGCAAAATATGGAGCAAAAAACCTTATAAAAATACAAATATATATTATTTTAAAAAATAAATTGTGAAATATTCCACTTGAAAATGTTAGCGCTTTCACAAGAACGGAAGTACGTACCGTTTATTATGTATTTGTAGACATCAAACAAATTTAAAAGGAGGTACAACAAATGAAACATCCGATACATGTTACTTCAGAAATTGGGGAATTACAAACGGTTTTATTAAAACGTCCTGGTAAAGAAGTGGAAAATTTAACGCCAGATTATTTGCAACAATTATTATTTGACGATATCCCATATTTACCAATTATTCAAAAAGAACATGATTATTTTGCACAAACATTACGCAATCGGGGTGTTGAAGTTCTTTATTTAGAAAAACTAGCAGCTGAGGCGTTAGTTGATAAAAAACTTCGTGAAGAATTTGTTGATCGTATTTTAAAAGAAGGACAGACTGACGTAAATGTTGCACATCAAACTTTAAAAGAATATTTACTTTCCTTTTCAAATGAAGAATTGATTCAGAAAATTATGGGTGGCGTGCGGAAAAACGAAATTGAAACTAGTAAAAAAACGCATCTGTATGAATTAATGGAAGATCATTATCCATTTTATTTAGATCCAATGCCAAATTTATATTTTACTCGTGATCCAGCAGCTAGTATAGGTGACGGTTTAACAATTAACAAAATGAGAGAACCGGCACGGAGACGTGAATCATTGTTTATGGAATATATCATTAAACATCATCCACGATTTGCAAGTCATGATGTGCCAGTTTGGTTAGATCGTGATTATAAATTTCCGATTGAAGGTGGCGACGAACTGATTTTAAATGAGGAAACAATTGCAATTGGGGTATCTGCTCGTACTTCAGCTAAAGCAATTGAGCGTTTAGCTAAAAACTTATTTAGTCGCCAAAATAAAATTAAAAAAGTGCTAGCAATAGAAATTCCAAAATGTCGTGCTTTTATGCACTTAGATACAGTGTTTACAATGGTCGATTATGACAAATTTACAATTCACCCAGCTATTCAAGGACCAAAAGGAAATATGAATATATATATATTAGAAAAAGGAAAGGATGAAGAAACTCTTAAAATTACCCATCGTACATCTTTAACTGAAGCTTTAAAAGAAGTGTTAGGTTTAAGTGAATTAGTACTTATCCCTTGCGGAGGAGGAGATGTGATCGCTTCTGCTCGTGAACAATGGAACGATGGATCTAATACATTGGCGATTGCGCCAGGAGTAGTTGTTACATATGATCGCAACTATGTATCTAATGCTTTATTACGTGAGCATGGTATAGAAGTTATTGAAGTACTCAGCTCGGAATTATCTCGCGGTCGTGGGGGTCCACGTTGCATGAGTATGCCGATTGTTCGAAAAGATATTTAGTATAAAAAACGGAGAAAGTAGGGATGAATCATGTTGATGACTAAACCAAACTTAAAAGGAAGAAGTTTTCTTGCTGAAAAAGATTTTACGGAAGAAGAATTATTATACTTTCTAGATTTAGCAGCAGAATTAAAAGAGAAAAAGAAAAATGGTATTCCGCATCGTTATTTAGAAGGTAAAAATGTTGCACTCTTATTCGAAAAAACTTCAACTCGTACACGGTGTGCATTTACAGTAGCTTGTACAGATTTAGGTGCCAACCCTGAATACTTAGGTAAAGGTGATATTCAGCTCGGAAAAAAAGAATCTGTTGAAGATACAGCAAAAGTTTTAGGGCGTATGTTTGATGGGATTGAATTCCGTGGTTTCGATCATGCGACAGTAGAATCTTTAGCAAACAATTCTGGTGTGCCAGTATGGAATGGCTTAACAGATATGTGGCATCCAACACAAACACTTGCAGATTTATTAACAATAAGAGAGCATGTGGGACGTTTAAAAGACGTTAAGCTCGTTTATGTTGGGGACGGGCGGAACAATGTAGCAAATAGCTTATTAGTCGGCGGTGCAATTGTTGGAATGGAAGTCCGTATTTGTACACCAGAATCATTATGGCCAGCACAAGAAGTTATTGATTTAGCAAAAAAATATAATGATCGAGTAATGGTAACAAGTAATGTTCAAGAGGCTGTTGCAGATGCGGATGTAATTTATACAGATGTATGGGTATCTATGGGGGAAGAAGATAAGTTTGCTGAACGTATTGAATTATTGACGCCTTATCAAGTAAATATGCAAATGATTAAAGCAACTGGAAATGAAAATGTGATGTTCTTACATTGTTTACCTGCATTTCATGATGTGGAAACAATGTACGGAGAAGAGATTTATGAAAAATATGGAATAAAAGAAATGGAAGTAAGTGACGAAGTCTTCCGTAGTAAGCATTCAAAAGTATTTGATCAAGCAGAAAATAGAATGCATACAATTAAAGCGGTTATGGCAGCTACTTTAGGAAATATGGAGTAAAGAAGGAAGGTAATCTTCCTTCTTTCTCCTCCTTTAGACACTATCATTCACTATTGTTGTTTTCTTCTTATTGCAATTAAAGAGAGGTGAGTGTAATGGGTGAAGAAAAGAAACTAGGACTATTTACTTTAACAGCTCTTGTCGTTGGTTCCATGATAGGCGGTGGAGCATTTAACTTAGCAAGTGATATGGCAAAAGGCGCTGGTGCGGGAGCCATTATTATCGGTTGGGTTATAACAGGGATTGGGATGATTGCTCTTGGATTATCATTTCAAAATTTAACTGTAAAAAGACCAGATTTAGATGGTGGTATTTTTAGTTATGCAAAAGCAGGATTTGGTAATTTTATGGGATTTAATAGTGCCTGGGGATATTGGCTATCTGCTTGGCTTGGTAATGTAGCTTACGGTACATTATTATTCTCTTCATTAGGTTATTTTTTCCCAGTTTTTGAAGGTGGACAAAATGTAGCTTCGATTATTGGAGCGAGTATATTGCTATGGTGTGTTCACATGCTAATTTTACGTGGGGTACAATCAGCAGCACTTGTAAATTTAGTAACAACAATTGCAAAATTAGTGCCTGTATTTGTCTTTATTGTTGTAGGAATTTTCGCCTTCCATATTGATATTTTCTTAGATGGTTTTTGGGGACAAGCTGGTTCCTTTTCTTGGGGAGCAGTAGGTAGTCAAGTTAAGAGCACAATGCTTGTAACTCTTTGGGTATTTATTGGTGTAGAAGGGGCTGTTGTCTTATCAAGTCGTGCGAAAAGCCGAAGCGATGTGGGGAAAGCAACAGTCATCGGATTAATTGGTACACTCATCATTTATATCCTACTTACATTACTATCTCTTGGTCTTATGCAACAAGCTGATGTTGCTAATTTGAAAAATCCATCTATGGCGTATTTATTTGAAAGCGTTGTCGGAAAATGGGGCGCTATTTTTATTAACTTAGGTTTAGTAATTTCTGTATTAGGTGCTTGGTTAGGATGGACGCTACTCGCATCTGAAATTCCATATTTAGCTGCTAAAGACGGAGTGTTTCCAAAGTGGTTTGCGAAAGAAAACAAAAACAAAGCTCCTATAAATTCATTATGGATAACAAATGGTTTAATTCAAATTTTCTTATTAACATTTGTTGTTTCAGATCAAGCATATAATTTTGCATTTTCTCTCGCGTCCTCTGCTATTTTAATTCCGTATGCTTTTTCAGCATTCTATCAATTTAAGCACAGTTTACAATCTAAAGAAAAAGATCGAACAAAAAATATAATCATTGGTTTGGTAGCAAGTATTTATGGAATTTGGTTAGTGTATGCAGCTGGCTTAGATTACTTATTACTAACAATGACATTATATGCGCCTGGTATTTTCATCTTTTACAATGTTCAAAAGCAAACGAATCCAAAACAAATATTTACTCGTGTGGAACTGGCATCCTCTGTAGCTATTGGTGCCTTAGCATTTTTCGCGATTTATGGATTAATTACAGGGAGTATCACTTTATAAAATTTTGTGAAACTGAATTAATTGGAGGGTTGAAATATGACACGAAGAAAAATCGTAGTTGCACTAGGGGGAAATGCTATACAATCTGGAAATGCTACTGCCGAGGCGCAGCAAGAAGCATTAGAAAGAACAGCAGAACAACTTGTTAAAATTATGGAAAATAACGTTGATATTGTTATTGCACATGGAAATGGCCCGCAAGTAGGTAATATTTTATTGCAACAAAAAGCAGCAGATACCGAAAAAACACCGGCAATGCCGTTAGATACTTGTGGTGCAATGAGCCAAGGGATGATCGGATATTGGATGGAAAATGCAATTGAAAAGGCTTTGAAAAAGCGTAAAATAAAAAAAGAAGTAGCCACGGTTATAACACGTGTTGTCGTGGATGAAAAGGATGAGGCATTCCGAAATCCAACAAAACCAATTGGGCCTTTCTATACAGAAGAAGAAGCAAGAAAGTTAATGGAAGAAACAAAAGCTGTATTTAAAGAGGATGCAGGAAGAGGATGGAGACGCGTTGTGCCATCACCAAAGCCTGTGAGCATTCACGAGCATAAAGTAATCAATTCATTAGTTGAAGGTGGAAATATAGTCATTGCTGTTGGAGGTGGAGGAATCCCCGTTATTGAGTCTGAGGAAGGGTTAAAAGGTACTGAAGCTGTCATTGATAAGGACTTTGCAGCTCAAAAGTTAGCAGAACTAGTAGATGCTGATACACTTGTGATTTTAACGGCAGTTGATTATGTTTATGTGCATTTTAATCAGCCTAATCAAAAGAGATTAGAGGCAGTTACAGTCGATGAATTAGAAGGGTATATACAGGAGAAACAATTTGCAGCAGGTAGTATGCTTCCAAAAATTGAAGCTGCTATTAGTTTTGCAAATGCAGATCCAAAGCGAAAAACAATTATTACTTCATTAGAAAAAGTATATGAAGCGTTAGAAGAAAAAGCTGGTACGATTATTTCTAAGCAGGACGTATATGCTTGTGTATAAACATAGCTCTTCTATTACTAGTAATTTCAAAAAGAATGAGGTAGCAACTTCATTCTTTTTTTGTTTGTTAATTTTTGGATAAAACGTTCATAAAGTATTCATGATAAACAAAAGCTGTGTAAGTTAAGTGTGATAAAATAAAATTGAATACGCTTTCTCGATGTTTCACTCCGATATATAGCAAGAGAGAAGGAATTTTATGAACAGACGGAACGTAGTTAAAGACTTGAAGCAGTTTGAATTATTTTCTCATGTAACAGATACAAAATTAAAAAGCCTATCAGAGTTTGTTTATTGGCGAACTTATAAGAAAGGTCAGTTTTTATTTTTAGAAGGTGATTCAAGAGAAAGAATTTATTTTATGCTAGATGGTTTTGTAAAGTTAGAGCGAGTAAATCAAAACGGGAATTTATTATATGAAGACTATGTAAAGCGACTTTCTATTTTCCCTTATGGTGGTATGTTTACAGACAATGCATATAATTATACAGCGGAAGCAATGACAGATGTGGATGTTTACTATATTCCTACAGTGATTTTTGAAGATATGGTAAAAGCAAGTCGGACACAGCTAATGTACGTTGTTCAGCAGTTATCCTCTATATTAAAAATTAACGAAAATCGGGTGCAAAATATTACAATCCCAAATGCACAAGATCGTGTTATCCAGACATTAAATTATTTAATGAATGATTTAGGAGAACAAGATGGTGAGGAAATTGTAATCGCATGTCCACTTACAACAATTGAAATTTCAAAGATATCTGGAACATCTCGAGAGACTGTTAGCGGTGTATTAAAACAATTGAAAAATGATAGTATTGTTACGGTTCTAGGTAAAAAAATTACTATACATAATCCAACGTACTTTGAGGAAATTTCGATGTGAAAACTTCATATTGTATATTAATAGAGTTCTTTATATATTTATAAGGAACTTTTTTATGTTATTCCCTATAAAAAGATTGTATATTCCGATAATGTTAGCTAAAATCGATAATAAAAAACAAAGGAGAAGGGAGAAAGAATGATTCGGATTGAATATGATCGATTAGTAGCCATTTTTTACAGTGTCGGAGTATTACTATTAATAAAAATGCCAAATGATAATGAATTAATTGGAGAAAAATTATTTCACGCATACGGGATTCCAGTAGATACATATATTTATATGGGGTATAAGATTTCGAATATCTGGATTTGTTCTTTTGCATTACAAGCAATTTCTTTTCTATTTCTTATAAAGTGGTTAGAAAAGAAGGATTCTAATTGGTTAAAAAAGCTAAATAACATAAAAGTAGTGTGTATGAGTGTCTTGATTATCATAATGCCATTTACTTTAAATGAAATACTTCAAACTCTTGATAAAACATGGCATTACACAGGGAAAAAAGGACTAGAGGCAATTGAATACAAAAAAGAGGATAGCCAATGTACGATGGAGAAAAAGGGGGATAATTTTGAACAAAATTGCGTCGTCACTTTAAAAAATTATCGCAATCATTCACAAGCATTACAACTTGTTTTATATCAAGATGCAAATCAAAAATTAAAGAGTTATCAGGTACCAACACCTATTTACTTACAGCGACATGAAACAAAGCAATTTGAGTTTCAAGTTCCAGTTGTTTATGATGACGTCGTAGTGAAAAATAAAGCACCAAATATTAAATTGCGGTCATTAAATAAAAATCATAAGACAGATAATTAGTTTATGAAAATGAGGTTTGTTATTAGGAGAAAGAATTAGAAATGAAAAAGAAAAGTAAACTTTAGTCATCCAAAATGTTGCGAATAATCGGGCATAAATTGGATGACTTTTTATTTGTAATTAAGACCCACACATCAAAATTCAGGGAACCAACTGTCCGTAAAAGCCCGATTGGTGAGGGCTAATAATCAGTGGGGGATGAAGAATCCCCCACTGATTAAAGTTTCACTTTATTAATGATAAAGGGGAGTGAGAAATTCCCACCAAGTATGTACACCATAAAAATATGTAAGGTTAATGAAATGGAGTATTGTTTCTTAAAGAAAAGTAGATATTTAGTAATAAGATGAAATTTCTCATTGCAAACTCTCTATATTTTGTTATGATAGTGTTACGAAAACGTTTGCATAAATTTTTAAGATGGATGCAAAAGGAGAGAATTATTATGAATAAAACATGGTGGAAAGAAGCTGTCGCTTATCAAATTTATCCACGTAGCTTTATGGATTCCAATGGTGATGGTATTGGAGATTTACAAGGTATTATTACAAAACTTGATTATTTAAAGGATTTAGGTGTCGATGTAATTTGGATTTGTCCAATGTATAAATCACCGAATGATGATAATGGTTATGATATTAGTGACTATCAAGACATTATGGATGAATTTGGTACAATGGCTGATTTTGATGAATTACTAGATGAAGTGCATAAACGTGGTATGAAGCTCATTATTGATTTAGTTATTAATCACACGAGTGATGAACATCCTTGGTTTATTGAATCGCGTTCGTCTAAAGATAATCCAAAACGTGATTGGTATATTTGGCGCGATGGTAAGGATGGAGAAGAGCCAAATAATTGGGAAAGTATCTTTAGCGGTTCTGCTTGGGAATATGATGAAGTAACAGATCAATATTTCTTACACATATTCTCACGTAAACAACCAGATTTAAACTGGGAGAATGCACAGGTCCGTGAAGTTTTATATGATACTGTAAACTGGTGGCTAGATAAAGGAATTGATGGTTTCCGTGTAGATGCAATCAGTCATATCAAAAAAGAAGAAGGCCTAAAAGACATGCCAAATCCAAAAGGGTTAAAGTATGTGCCTTCTTTTGATAAACATATGAATGTAAATGGAATTCAGCCACTTTTAGAAGAGTTGAAGGAGAATACATTTTCAAAATACGATATTATGACTGTTGGGGAAGCCAATGGTGTCAAAGTTGAAGATGCTGATCTTTGGGTTGGAGAAGAAAACGGTAAATTTAATATGGTATTTCAGTTTGAGCATTTAAGTTTATGGGATGCAGAAAAGAAAAAGGAACTTGATGTTGTGGAACTGAAAAAGGTGTTAACGAAGTGGCAAAAAGGTTTAGAAAATAAGGGATGGAATGCGTTGTATATTGAAAATCATGATAAACCACGGATTGTTTCTACGTGGGGAGATGATAAACAGTATTGGCGTGAAAGTGCAACAGCTTTAGGAGCAATGTACTTCTTTATGCACGGAACACCGTTTATTTATCAAGGACAAGAAATTGGTATGACAAATGTTCAATTCCAAAATATTGAAGATTATGATGACGTAGCAATTAAGAATTTATATCGCGAGAAAATTGCAGAAGGCGTATCACATCAAGAAATGATGGAAATTATTTGGGCATCTTGTCGTGATAATTCACGTACACCAATGCAATGGAATGATGAAGAAAACGCTGGTTTTACAACAGGGAAACCGTGGTTTGGAATGAATCCAAATTATAAAGAAATTAATGTTCAAAAGCAGCAAGTAGAGACTAGTTCTATTTTTAATTTCTATAAAAAGATGATTGCACTAAAAAAAGAGCATGATGTATTTAATTATGGCACATATGATTTGATTTTAGAGAATGATCCGCAGGTTTATGCGTATACGCGTACGTTAAATGATGCAAAAGTTGTTGTGATTAGTAATATATCTAAAGAAAATGCTGTGTATAATGAGGATACATTCTCTTTAGAACGCAAACGTTTGCTTTTAAATAACTATGAAGTAGCGGAACATAATAAATGTACTACAATTACTTTAAAACCTTATGAAACAAGGGTTTATCGTATTTCTTAATAAAAAAAGATGCTCTCGTAGCATCTTTTTTTATGAAAAATAATAAATTTATATTGCAATATGAAAACGCTTTTATTAAAATAGATTTATGAAAACGTTTGCGTTAAAAAAGGTATCGTTTTCGTAGGCAAAAAGAAATTATTATCTATATTACTAGGGATTTTATAAATAAAGAGGAGGAAAAAACAGATGAAAATTACGTCTTTTGATTTTTGGCAGAAGTTCGGGAAAGCATTGCTAGTTGTTGTAGCTGTTATGCCAGCTGCTGGCTTAATGATTTCCATCGGTAAGCTAATTGGTATGTCTGCTGGGGATGTAAATGCAGTACATACAATTGCTAGAGTAATGGAAGACATCGGTTGGGCAATTATTACAAACTTGCATATTTTATTTGCAGTAGCAATTGGGGGGTCTTGGGCGAAAGACCGGGCAGGTGGTGCATTCGCAGCACTGTTAGCATTCGTCTTAACGAACCGAATTACGGGAGCTATATTTGGTGTTAACGCTGAAATGTTAACGGATTCAAAAGCGAAAGTTTCTTCATTATTAGCAGGAGATTTACTTGTAAAGGATTATTTCACTTCTGTACTTGGTGCACCAGCATTGAACATGGGAGTATTCGTAGGGATTATTACAGGGTTCTTAGGAGCTACCTTATATAATAAATACTATAACTATAATAAATTACCACAAGCATTAGCGTTCTTTAACGGAAAACGCTTTGTACCGTTCGTTGTAATTGTATGGTCTACAGTTACTGCGATTGCTTTATCACTTTTATGGCCATTTATCCAAAGCGGATTAAATGAGTTTGGTCGCTGGATCGCAGCATCTAAAGATAGTGCACCAATTGTTGCACCATTTGTATACGGGACATTAGAGCGTTTACTATTACCGTTCGGATTACATCATATGTTAACGATTCCTATGAACTATACGGAGCTTGGTGGAACATATACGATGTTAACTGGAGCAAAAGTTGGTCAGGTTGTTGCGGGACAAGATCCATTATGGCTTGCATGGATTACTGATTTAAATAACTTGTTAGCAAAAGGGGATACAAAAGCATATAACGATTTATTAAATAATGTTGTTCCAGCTCGTTTCAAAGTTGGGCAAGTTATTGGTTCAACTGCATCATTAATTGGTATTGCATTTGCGATGTTCCGTAATGTCGATAAAGATAAACGTGCAAAATATAAACCAATGTTCTTATCTGCAGCATTAGCAGTATTTTTAACAGGTGTAACGGAACCAATTGAATTCATGTTCATGTTTATTGCACCAGTATTATATATTGTATACGCGATTACAACAGGACTTGCATTTGCATTAGCGGATTTAATTAACTTACGTGTTCATGCATTTGGATTTATTGAGTTAATTACACGTACACCAATGATGATAAATGCGGGGTTAACAAGAGATTTAATTAACTTTGTTGTTGTGTCAGCGGTATTCTTCGGTTTAAACTTTACATTATTCAATTTCTTAATTAAAAAATTCAATTTACCAACGCCAGGTCGTGCAGGGAACTATATTGATAATGAAGATGAATCAGAAGAAGGCACAACGAATGTAAAAGAGGGTTCATTAGCAACAAAGGTTATTGAACTTTTAGGTGGAAAAGATAATATTGCGGATGTAGATGCTTGTATGACACGTTTACGTGTAACAGTGAAAAATTTAGAAGCTGTTGCACCAGAAGCACAGTGGAAGCAAAACGGTGCTTTAGGTCTCATTGTAAAAGACAAAGGTGTTCAAGCGGTATATGGTCCGAAAGCTGATGTGTTGAAATCAGACATCCAAGATATGTTAGGTGCATAATAAATGAAATTACTCACTTTAAACTGCCACTCTTGGCAAGAAGAGAATCAAATAGAAAAAATAAGACATCTTGCTAAAACGATTCAAGAAGAAGGTTACGATGTTATTGCCTTGCAAGAGGTTAGTCAGTCTATAAAAGCTCAAAATGTATGCGGTAATAAGAAAAAGGATAACTTTGGCCTTGTATTACTTGCAGAGCTTGAGAAGTTGGGTTCAGGAAATTACAATATTGTTTGGGATTACTCGCATATTGGTTATGACATATATGAAGAAGGTTCAGCTATCATAACGAAACATCCTATTGTGAAACAAGATTCTTTCTTTGTATCAGAAAGTAAGGATACTTCTTATTGGAAAGCACGTAAAATTGTAAGTGCAACAGTCTCTTATAAAGGAAAGAATATGACGTTTTATTCATGTCACCTTGGGTGGTGGAATGATGAGGAGGAAACGTTTCAAGGCCAAGTGGATTGTTTAACGCAGCATGTGAATGAAAACGAACTTTCAATTTTAATGGGCGATTTTAATAATAATGCCCGTTTACAAGGAGAAGGATACGATTATCTCATGCAAAAAGGGCTTTATGACACATATGAACTAGCTTTTAAAAAAGATGAAGGAACAACTGTACAAGGAAAAATTGCTGGTTGGGATGAAAATAAGCAAAATTTACGAATTGATCTTATTTTAAGTAACAAACCAAAAACAGTTATTTCTTCAAAGGTCATTTTCAATGGTATAAATCGAAATATTATTTCAGATCATTTCGGAGTAGAAGTTCAATTAGATATATAATAATAGAAGAAATCCTCATAGCAATGTAAGCGCTATGAGGATTTTTTTGTGAATACAAGTATTTCCAAGATAAAATACTTGTATTTTTTATGACATTTCCTATATATTTGTTATTATTGAATGTAAAACCGATTTGGTCATTTTGTATGAATACTTTATCGACTTCGTTATATAATGAAGTAAGTGAAGTGTTTCGTTTGGAAAAATAGTACATTTTCGTTTAATCCACGATGAGGAAAATGATATAATTGCAAAATGCATGCATCATTTTCTAAAGAAGGAAAAATATATAATTAGGTGATAGCTTATATGAAACAGATATGGCGTATTTATACGACAGACTTACGGAATGTAGCCAAACATTGGGCTGCGATTGTAATTGTATTAGGACTTATGATTTTGCCATCGTTATATGCATGGTTTAACATTAAAGCTTCCTGGGATCCATATGGGAACACGAAAGATGTTCCAATTGCAGTTTCCAACCAAGATGCTGGATCAAATTTACGGGGAAAAGATATTAACATCGGGAATGAAATTGTAGATTCGCTCAAAAAGAATAAAAATATGGGATGGAAATTTGTTGATGAAAAGCAAGCAATTTATGGAGTAGAACACGGGGATTATTATGCAAGTATTACGATTCCGAAAGATTTCTCTGAAAAAATTGCAACGGTAATTAGCGATAACCCACAAAAACCAGAACTTGATTATTTTGTGAATGAAAAGGTCAATGCCATTGCACCGAAAATTACAGCGAAAGGTGCATCAGGTATAACAGAAGAAATCAGTAAAAACTTCGTTAAAACAGCAAACGGTGAGATTTTTGAAATCTTCAATGACCTTGGAATCGATTTAGAAACAAACTTACCAAGTATTGAAAAAGTAAAGGATCTTGTATTTAAGTTAGAAGCAGAGTTCCCAGAAATGTATAAACTTGTGGATACAGCGTTAGATGATGCGACTAGAGCACAAGATCTTGTGAAAGTTGTACAAGAAGATTTACCGATAGTTGAGAGTGTGATGAATGATGGTCAGGATGCACTGAAGAACCTGGATACATTCTTTGCAAGAAATGATCAAACATTAAAAGATGCTCCTGGGGTTATAAGAAACGACTTAACTGTGGTAAAAGATGCGATGGATAAGGCAAATGCCTTTACTAATTTTTTAATGCATCCAGGAGTTGATTTGAATCTTCCTGAATTCCCATCACTTTCCCAAATCCCACAATTGAATGATGAGGGATATAAAAATATTGCGAAAAATATTAATCAAACTGTGAATAATGCATTAAGTTCAGCACGCACGACCACAGCGTATGCACAAAGTGTTATGGACGGACTGTCTAATGGGAAAATTGATCCAGAGATAGCGAAGAAAAATATTGAAACCATTTCTAATAATTATCAAACACATATTGATAATCTTTCTTCAATTATTGATATGATGTCTACACTTCAAAATGATGCAAAAAATGGTTTTGGTGATAGAGTAACACATTTAACAGCGATTAGAGATGGACTGCAGGACTTAAATAATCGATTTAAGCATCTTAATGATTTAATTAGTACAGGTCAAGAAGTAAATCAAGATGTGAGAGATGGGATTAATCAAAAGTTAAATACAGTAAATGGTCTCATTGATCAAGCTGAAAAAGATTATAATGACACGTTTGTAGCAGATTACAAAAAAGCAGTTCAATTTAAAGAACAAACAGAAAGCAAGATAAATGAGGATTATGAGAAAGCCAAGGCTGAATATAATAAAGTAAAAGAAGATTTACAAACTAAAGGAGTCAATGGAGTAGAGTCTACAAAAGTAGCTTTAAACAGTTTGAACGGTCAATTACAAGCAGGTATTAGCATGATTGATGATATAATTCCTGTTTTAGAGAGTACAAATAAGGTTTTAGGTGATGTAAATAGTGATAAAAACCTTGATAATGGAATTGCAAAATTAAATAAAGTAAAAAGTACTCTTGAAAAGGGTGTGGATGCAACAAATAAAGGGGTTACACTTATTAACAATGGGCAAAAACCTACAAAAGATGTAATTGAAAGTATTAACGAAGCAACTAAAATGGCTTCAACACAATTAGGAGACTTTTTAGCAAAATACGATTCCGAAATTGTTCCAAACTTCAATGCAGCAATCGCACGTACAAAAGAGATGTCAAAAAATACATCTAAGCTTTTAAACGACGCAGATAAAAAGCTTCCAGATGTAAAAAAACTGCTAGAAGATTCATCAAAAGGATTAGTGGAAGGCACGAAGAAAGTTGAAGATATTAAAGCAGAAATGCCGGCTACTGAGAAAAAGATTAAAGAATTAGCAGATAAAATTCGTAAATTTGAATCGGAAGAAGATATAAAAGATATCATCAAGTTATTGAAAAATGATGTTGAACAGCAAAGTGATTACTTTGCAAATCCAGTAAATTTAAAAGAAAATAAATTATTTGCGATGCCAAACTACGGTTCAGGGATGTCACCATTCTATACAGTACTTGCATTATGGGTAGGGGCACTTTTAATGGTTTCATTATTAACAGTAGAAGTACATGAGCCAGAGGCAAATTATAAGAGTCATGAGATTTACTTCGGACGCTTTTTAACATTCTTAACGATAGGTCTTGCACAGGCGTTTATCGTATCGATGGGAGATATTTTCTTACTTGGTACGTATGTAGTTGATAAGTTTTGGTTTGTTCTATTCAGCTTATTCATTGGTGGAGTCTTTGTTTGTATCGTGTATTCACTCGTTTCTGTTTTCGGAAACATTGGGAAATCGATGGCAATCATTTTACTCGTACTACAAGTAGCTGGATCAGGCGGAACATTCCCAATTCAAATGCTTCCAAGATTCTTCCAATTGATATATCCGTTCTTACCGTTCACATATGCAATTAGCGTGATTCGTGAAACAGTGGGCGGAATGCTTTGGGATATTGTGATAAGAGATCTTCTCGTGTTAAGTGTCTTTGTGGTAATCATGCTTGTACTTGCATTGGTACTGAAAACACCGATTAACAAGTCGAGTGAGAAATTTGTTGAGAATGCAAAAGGAAGTAAAATTATTCATTAAAAAAAGTTCCTACCGAGAGCGGTAGGAACTTTTTTTATTCAAATTTTAACTTTTTTAATGCTTCTGCTAGTGCGTTATTTAATGGCTCTTCTTCTTCTTTTTGTTGCTGCTTCATATATTTTTGCACGTAGCGTTTATCTGCTTTATTTCCTGATTCTTTCTTGCGGCGCTCTTGGAATGTAGAAAGCTTCTCGCGATATCCACATTTACATGCGAAGATTTGCCCATCTCCTTCACCGCGAAGTTCTAGTTTTTTCTTACATTGAGGGCATCTTGCATTTGTCGTACGGGATACATTTTTACGATGACCACATTCGCGGTCTTGGCATACAAGCATTTTACCTTTTTTGCCGTTTACTTCAAGCATCGGTTTGCCACAGTCTGGACAAGTTTTTGTTGAAATGTTTTCATGCTTATACTTTTTATCGCTTGATTTAATTTCAGCAACGATTTCTTTTGTATAGTTTTTCATCTCGGAAATGAAAATTTCTTTTTTTAATTTACCTTTTGCGATAGCTTCAAGTTTTTGTTCCCATTCAGCAGTTAGTGTAGGAGATTTTAGTTCTTCCGGTACTAAATCAAGTAACTGACGACCTTTTGATGTAATGTGAATATCTTTACCACGTTTTTCAATCAAGAATGAATTAAATAGTTTGTCAATAATGTCAGCTCGTGTAGCCACAGTACCTAATCCACCAGTTGATTTTAACGTATCAGCAAGTTGTTTGTTTTGCGTATCCATGTATTTTGTAGGGTTTTCCATTGCTGAAAGTAACGTTGCTTCATTAAAGCGTGCAGGTGGTTTTGTTTGACCTGATGTTTGAGCAATTAGTTTTACGCTTAATGTATCGCCTTTTTCAATGCGAGGTAAAATTTGCTCTTTTAAATCTTCAACTGCATCGTCATCTTCAAAGCGGTTTTCATATACTTCTTTCCAACCAGAATGTAAAATCGTTTTGCCACGTGCAACAAACGTTTCATCACCAATTTTCGTGCGTAATGTTAGTTGTTCATATTCAAAGGCTGGGAATAAAACTGCTAAGAAACGTTTTACCACTAAATCATAAATTTTGCGTTCTTTATCTGTGAAAGCTGAGAAATTCACATAGCTTTCCGTTGGGATGATTGCGTGATGATCGCTTACTTTACTATCATCAACAAATGCTTTAGTGGATTTTATAGGCTTATTTAAAATTTTATGAGCTAAAGGACGGTATTCTCCTACTCCACACGCTTTTAGACGCTCTGGAAGTGTTCCGACGATATCAGATGAAATATAGCGTGAATCTGTACGAGGGTAAGTGAGTACTTTATGTTGCTCATATAATTTTTGCATAATGTTTAATGTTTCTTTTGCAGAGTAACCAAAGATTTTATTCGCATCACGTTGTAGCTCAGTTAAATCATAAAGACCAGGAGCGAATGATTTTTTCTGCTTTTTCTCAATTTCCGTGACAGTGGCATTTTGTTTATCGAGTTTTTTCACAATCGTATCGATTTTTGCTTTATCAAAACTACGACCATTCCCTTTAGCATCTTGCCAAGTCAATTTTAACTTTTCTGTTGTTTGAGCTTCAATGCCGTAGTATGTTTGTGCTTTGAAGTTTTTAATTTCGTCCTCACGACCTGCAATGATAGCCACAGTAGGTGTTTGTACACGACCACAGTTTAGTTGAGCATTAAATCGAGTAGTTAATGCACGTGTTGCATTAAGCCCGATATACCAGTCAGCCTCCGAACGTGCGACAGCTGAAGCGTATAAATTTTCATATGCTTTACCTGGCTTTAAGTTTGCGAAGCCATCTTTGATTGCTTTATCAGTAACAGATGAAATCCATAGACGCTTGATAGGTTTATTAATTTTAACTTTATCAATAATCCAACGCGCGACTAATTCTCCCTCTCTTCCTGCGTCTGTAGCCACTATTATTTCGGTAACATCTTTTCTAATCAGTTGACTTTTAACGGCATTAAACTGTTTGCCAGTTTGCTTAATCACTGTCAATTTCAAACGTTCAGGTAGCATTGGCAGATCTTCTAGATTCCACTTTTTGTATTTCACATCATAGCTTTCTGGGTCTGCTAATGTAACAAGATGCCCTAAAGCCCAAGTAACGATATATTTATTACCTTCAAGATAACCATTTCCTTTTTTATCACACTTCAATACACGTGCAATATCACGTGCAACAGAAGGTTTTTCAGCAATTACAACACTTTTTGCCATATTTAAAACATCCTTTCAAGTTTCCGTAAGTTAAATATAGCATACATCCTTTGCGGATTCAGTTATGCCGAAGATTCTAACCTTTTGTTATGAATTAAATACTCTATATCCTTGACTAGTTAAGAGGGTGAAAATTTTAGTATTTCGGATATAACAAAATAGTAGGATATCTTTGTCCTTTTTTAAAAGGACAAACCATTATTTCACAAGGCGGAAAAGTATCAAAACGCGATGTTGCGAAGTATATGAAACAATAAAATCAAGATGATGAGCCGCGTAATCCTGCGTTAGCGGAAGCTTTGGCAAAATTGAAATTTGGTTCAAAAGAAAAAAGGGAACTGCTCTCATTTTCTCACTTTGTTTGAACTTGGCATGGGGCTAAAAGAGGACCTGACCGCTTCTATGTATGGCAGGATGCTCTCTCCCACCTAAAAAAGGGTTTTTATCGTTTTTTCAATTTGTACTTACATATTAAGATGACAAAAACTTGTAACTTGTTATTTTAAGAGAATAAGAGTAGACTCTGAATTAGATGAATAAGAAAACACATGGGAGTTTGCGGAAGCAAACTGAGAGTACGGCTAATCTGTCGTTGACCATTTGAACCTGTTGGATAATGCCAGCGTAGGGAGAGTGTAAAAGCACATATTCAGGCACTTTGCATACGCGAAGTGTCTTTTTGTGTATCTCCCATTACTAAATTAGGAGATGAAAAGAATGAATTTACAAGAAATCGCAAAAGTAGTGGAAGTAGTAAGAGAGTCTAATCCACTTGTGCATAATATTACAAATGTTGTTGTGACAAATTTTACGGCCAATGGTTTACTTGCAGTAGGAGCATCACCAGTTATGGCGTATGCAAAAGAAGAAGTGGCTGAAATGGCTAGCATTGCAGGAGCACTTGTTTTAAATATGGGTACGCTTCGTCCTGAAGAAGTAGAAGCGATGCTAATTGCTGGAAAGTCTGCGAATACACATCATGTACCAATATTATTTGATCCAGTTGGTGCTGGAGCTACTTCTTACCGAACTGAAGTAGCAAGACATATTCCAAGTGAAGTGAAATTAGCAATGATTCGCGGGAATGCAGCGGAAATTGCTAATGTTATCAATGAAAAATGGGAAATTAAAGGTGTTGATGTTGGTGCTGGAAATGGAGATGTTGTAGGAATTGCGAAACAAGCAGCAGATGAACTAGATACAGTCGCGGTTATTACCGGAAAAGAAGATGTTGTAACAAATGGTGAGCGAACTTTTATCATTCGTAACGGCCATCCAATCTTAACGAAAGTTACAGGGACGGGATGTTTGTTAACTTCTGTAATGGGAGCATTTGCAGCGGTTGAAAAAGATTATGTGAAAGCAGCAGTTGCTGCATTAACGTTTTATGGGGTAGCAGCAGAAATCGCTGCTGCAAAAACCGTGGAGCTAGGACCGGGCAGTTTCCAAATCGAATTTTTGAATCAGCTAGCAAACATTACTGTGGATGATATTGAACAATATGGAAATATCCAAGAGGTGCAGTAAGAAAGGATGAGGGAAATGGCGCGCATTAATCAACAGCAAATGTCCAAATTATTGCAAGTGTATTTTATTATGGGTAGTAACAATTGCCAAAAGGATCCATTACGAGTGATGAAAGAAGCGCTAGATGGTGGAGTGACCCTTTTTCAATTTCGTGAAAAGGGTGAAGGAGCTTTAACTGGCAAAGAACGAGTCCATTTTGCAAAGCAGTTACAAGCACTTTGTAAAGAATATAATGTTCCATTTATCGTGAATGATGATGTAGACTTAGCAATTGAATTAGATGCAGATGGTATTCATGTTGGACAAGATGATGAGGGAATTACATCCGTTCGTGAAAAAATGGGAGATAAAATTGTTGGGGTATCTGCCCATACGATAGAAGAAGCACGCTTTGCCATTGCAAATGGAGCGGATTATTTAGGAGTAGGACCTATTTTTCCGACGAGTACGAAGAAAGATACAAAAGCGGTGCAAGGAACGAAAGGATTACGTTATTTTAGAGAAGAGAGAATTACAATCCCGATTGTTGGTATTGGAGGAATTACAGTTGAAAATGCTGCCTCTGTTATAGAGGCAGGGGCTGATGGAGTTTCTGTTATTTCTGCCATTAGTTTAGCGGATTCCCCTTATGAAAGTACGTCTTTACTGACAGGTATTTTTAATGATAAAGTGAAACTTTAATTAGTGGGGGGGGGGGGCTTCATCCCGTACTGATTATCATCCCTCACCAGTTGATATATGGGAAGAACCATTTCTAATCTGAAGAAATGGTTTTTTGTCGTATAAAACAAAGTGTGCGGCTCAAACTAATATGTGTGAACATATATCGTTTCGGAGGGGAACATATGATTTCTTTACAAGATATTATAGCTGCTCATGAGAAAATGAAAGGCATTGTACATATGACACCACTGGATTATTCAAGTACATTTAGTGAATTATCAAAGAATGAAGTGTATTTAAAGCTTGAAAATCTACAAAAAACCGGCTCTTTTAAAGTACGTGGTTCTTATAATAAGATGGTTTCTTTAGAAAAAGGAGAACTAGAAAATGGAGTTATTGCAGCATCTGCTGGAAATCATGCACAAGGAGTTGCCTATTCTAGTAATATGCTCGGTATTCCTTGTACGATTGTGATGCCAAAAGGTGCCCCGCTTAGTAAAGTGCTAGCGACGAAGCGATACGGAGCACACGTGGAATTGCAAGGTGATGTATTTGACGATGCTTTAGCTTACGCACTTGATTTAAAAGAACAAACGGGAGCGAAGTTTGTTCACCCGTTTGATGATGAGGCTGTCATTGCTGGTCAAGGTACAGTTGGATTAGAAATTATGCAGCAGCTTGATGATATAGATGCAGTAATCTGTCCTGTTGGAGGTGGAGGTTTAATTGCAGGTATAGCGATGGCGATTAAAGAACAGAAGCCATCGGTAAAAATATATGGTGTACAAGCGCTTGCCTGTCCAGGTATGAAGCAATCCTTTGAAGAAAAGAAAGTAATTACAGTAGAATCTTCACCGACTATGGCAGATGGAATCGCGGTAAAAAGACCAGGTGAGCTTACTTTTCAGCTTGTAGAGCGCTACGTAGATGATATTTTTTGTGTGGATGAAATGGAAATTGCACGAACGATGCTAATGCTACTTGAACGCAATAAATTATTAGTAGAGGGGTCCGGTGCTAGTTCAGTAGCGGCGCTACTATATCAAAAAGTACCTGTGAAAGAAAAAAAGGTTGTGTCAGTTTTAAGTGGAGGGAATGTCGACGTAAACTTTATCACTCGTATTATTGAACATGGAATGGTTGAAGCTGGTCGATTTGTTCACATTGCGACAACAATTAAGGATAAACCAGGACATTTGCAACACTTACTTGAAATTGTGACAAATTTTGAAGCGAACGTATTACATATTCATTTAGAGAGAATTGGAACAAAGGTGTTTCCTGGGTATGCACAGCTCCATTTATCGTTAGAAACGAAAGATAAAAACCATATTGAAGAAGTGCTAAGCGCGATAGAGAAGAAAGGATATAATGTAGAGGTTATTGAATAAAGAATTTAAACAAACGTTTGATTAAATGAAAAAAGCACAAACTTTATTCAGAAAAAGTTTGTGCTTTTTATATATTAAAACATAATTGAAATTAGTAGCATCCCAATTCCAATGGAAGCAAATGTCGCAACCAGACCAGGAATCATAAAGCTATGATTTAATACATATTTACCAATACGTGTTGTTCCTGTACGGTCAAAGTTGATCGCAGCAACAATTGTTCCGTAGTTTGGAATGAAGAAATAACCGTTTACTGCAGGGAACATGGCAATAAGAAGTGCTGGTGAAATACCAAGTGATAATCCGAGTGGCACTAACGCACGTACTGTTGCAGCTTGGCTATATAGTAAAATAGATAGGATAAATAGCGCAATAGCGAATAACCATGGTGCGCTTGTTACTAGGTGTTGAATCGATCCTTGAATCGTACTTAAGTTTCCATTGAAGAATGTGTCTCCCATCCAAGCGATACCGAAGATTGCAACAACGGCTGTAGCGCCGGCTTTGAAGACATTTCCAGATACAATGCTTTCTACATTTGGCTTACAGAAGATAATAATAAGAGCAGCAATTGTTAACATTACCATTTCAATTGTGTTTGGCATTGAAAGCCGAACTAATTTTCCGTCTATCATCCATCCTGGACGAAGTGCTTCGAATGAACCAAGAAGAACAACAAAAATAGTTGCAAATAAGAAGAGAACAACAGATAATTTGGCGCCCTTTGCACCGATAAATTCTTTCTTTTCTTCAAGTTTAGGAATCATTCCTTCTTTTAATCGTTTCAAGTATTCAGGGTCTTCATTTAACTCTTTACCCATTTTGCTGGCAACGAAAGCAGCTAGCATACAAGCGATGAAAGTAGAAGGAATACTTACTTTTAAAATATCTAACAATGTAATTTTATAATCAGCTAGCATTGCTAACAGGGCCACAGTTGCAGCAGAGATTGGACTTGCTGTAATTGCTTGTTGCGAAGCGATTACGGCAATTGACATCGGGCGTTCAGGTCTAATTCCTGATTCACGTGATACCTCTGCAATAACGGGAAGTACGGAATAGGCAACATGCCCAGTTCCAGCGCACAATGTAAATAAATATGTCACAATAGGTGCGAAAAATGTAATGCGCTTCGGGTTTTTACGAAGTGCTTTTTCTGCAAGATGAACAAGGTAATCCATTCCACCTGCAGCTTGTAAGGCACCTGCAGCTGTAATGACTGCTAAAATCATCAGCATAACGTCAATAGGAGGAGCTGTAGGTTGTAAATGGAATACGAATACAAGTATTGCCATACCAACTCCACCCATTACCCCTAGTCCAACTCCACCAAGGCGTGCACCGATAAAAATGCAGAGTAATAAGGTAATAAATTGTAGCCAAAACATGATGAAACACCTCCGAAATCTATATGGTAAGATATTTTTGAATAATTTAATTTGAATGCCAATTATTAAATTAAACAAATAAAAACCTGTTAAATCAACCTTTTTATTATATAACACATAAAATGTAACATTCACTATATTTTGTGACATTATTTCGGAAAAACAATTACTTTAATTTAATATATAAATAAGAAATAATGGACGTATAGTAAATGTGTTGCAAAGAAAAAAGCAGAAACGAATTCATCCGTTTCTGCTTTTTTCTTATGAAAGAGACTTATTTTAGAGATTCTTTAATTTGTGTGAAAATATTAATAGCAAAAATGATAATAGCAAGAACAACAAGAATACTTCCACCAGCAACAAAAGGTATAGCTGCATGGTAGCCATAAATCTCAAGAGCGAGTGCAATCATCGTAATCGGTAGTCCGATATTTAAGAGCCAAAAATGCCATTTACCAAGTTTTGAGGCACCAGCTTCTTTGAAAATATATGACCAATAGTTTATGAGCGGTATCATATTATGAAAAAAATGTGGATTTGTTTGTTTGAAAAAATAAATCATGCTACAATGAAAACGAATTAAGACCGGGGAGCCAATTGGCTGAGAGGATGTAAGTAAGCATCGACCCTCAACCTGATCTGGATAATGCCAGCGTAGGGAGTTACTTAAAGTGATGTAAGCAGATGTTGTTGTATAATAACTTGCATACAAGGCTTTCCTACGTATTTTGTAGGAAAGCCTTTTCTTTTTACAAAACATATTTTGCAAGGAGGATTTTCGGATGTCACAACAAGTTACAATTTCATTTTCAGTCGTACCACAAGCAAAAACGAAAGATGTGTATGCCGTTGTTGATAAAGCAATTGAAGTCGTACAACAATCGGGTGTTCGTTATGAAGTAGGTGCGATGGAAACAACACTAGAAGGAGAATTAGACGTGCTTCTTGACGTGATTAAACGTGCACAACAAGCTTGTGTCGATGCTGGAGCAGAAGAGGTTATTACTTCTATTAAAATTCATTATCGTCCAAGTACAGGTGTAACGATTGATGAGAAAGTTTGGAAGTACCGTGATGAATATGAAAAACCAGAAACGATCTAACATAACAATTACAACGATTTGGCTTATCCTTCTCATTGCTATATGGGAAGGATCTGTTTCATTATTTCAAATTGAACAGTGGATTTTGCCTAAACCTTCTGCTATTGTACAGGAACTGATTGGAATGAAGGATTTATTACTACCAAATACAATACAAACTTTGCAAGAAGTTATCATTGGATTATTCTTTGCGATTTTACTTGGAACGAGTATTGCAATTATTATGGATGTGATTCCGTTATTTCGCATTTTAATTAATCCGTTACTCGTTATTTCACAAACCATTCCGATTGTCGTACTAGCCCCTCTATTTATTATTTGGTTTGGATATGGAATGCTCCCAAAGGTGATGGTCGTTATTCTTGTTTGTTTCTTTCCAATTGCTCTTAGTATTTTAGAAGGTTTTCAAACAGTAGATAAAAACATGCTCAAGTTGCTGCAAACAATGCGTGCGACAAAATGGCAAATCTATCAGAAGGTAAAATTCCCTGCCGTGCTTCCATATTTTTTCTCTGGCTTAAAAATTGCTGTTACATATAGCGTGATGGGAGCGATTATTGGGGAGTGGCTTGGTGCGAGCGAGGGATTAGGTGTTATGCTTACTCGTGCAACAAAATCCTTTTTAACAGCTCGTGTATTTGGTATTGCAGCAATTATTGTCATGGTGACATTGCTCTTGTATTTTATCGTAGAATTTATGGCAAGACTAACAGCACCATGGATATACAGAAAGGACGACAGAAAATGAAAAAAGGCTTAAAAGTGATGCTAGCTGCAATACTTGCAGCTGGTGTTGTTGGCTGTAATGCGGCGAAGAAAGAAGAGAGTACAGATAAAGGGAAGAAAGTAAAAGTTGTTTTAGACTGGTTCCCGAATACAAACCATACTGGTTTATATGTAGCAAAGACGAAAGACTACTATAAAAAACAAGGTTTAGATGTAGAAATTATTCAGCCGGGTGATAACGTATCGGCAGAGCAAATGATTGCTTCAGGAAAAGCTGATTTCGGTGTGAGTTATCAAGAAAACGTAACATCAGCTCGTGTTGAAGGAATACCGGTTGTTTCAATTGGAGCAATTATTCAACATAATACATCTGCATTTGCATCACTGAAAAAAGATAATATTACCTCTCCGAAAGGGTTTGAAGGTAAGCGTTATGGGGGCTGGGGTGCACCAGCAGAAGAAGCGACGTTAAAAACAATTATGGATAAGCATCAAGCTGATTTTAGTAAAGTAGAAAAGGTTGTTCTTGGACAAACAGATTTCTTTAAATCAATTGGCCGCGATGCAGACTTTGAATGGATTTATTATGGCTGGGATGGCATTGAAGCAAAACGACAAGGAAAAGAATTAAATACGATCATGGTAAAAGATTTAGATCCAGCGTTAGATTTCTATAGTCCTGTCATTATTACAAGTGAAAAGCATACAAAGCAAGATAAAGATTTTGTGAAAAAATTCATGAACGCAACGGCAGAAGGATATAACTTTGCAATTAAAGAGCCAAAAGAAGCGGCTGATATTTTAATTAAAAATGTACCGGACATTAATAAAGAGTTAGTACAAGAGAGCCAAAAATGGTTAAGTACGAAGTATCAAGACGATGCGAAAGCGTGGGGAGTACAGAAGGAAGAAGTTTGGACAAATTATATGAATTTCTTACACGATAACAAAGTTATTAAAAAGAAAATTGATGTAAAAGATGCCTTTACAAACGAGTTCCTTCCAAGCGAAAAATGAACGGATTACAAATAAAAGATGTTGTGAAAGCATTTGATGGGAAAAATGTACTAGAAAAGATTAGTGCTTCTATACAAGAAGGTGAGTTTGTCTCGTTTGTAGGCCCAAGTGGTTGCGGAAAAAGCACGTTATTAAATCTGATTGCGAGTGTTGAAGAGACAACTAGTGGTGAGGTAATCTATAACGATACCCTTGTTCAAAAACAGGATATTGTAAGTTATATGCCGCAACAAGATTTGTTGCTCCCGTGGCGTTCAGCACTACAAAATATTGTTCTTCCATTAGAAATTGATGGGAAGCCAAAGAAAGAGAGACTTACAGAAGGAATGGAAGCCCTACAACAATTTGGTCTAGCTGAATACGCAAATCATTATCCAGATGCATTATCCGGTGGTATGCGTCAGCGTATTAGTTTCCTTCGTACCTATTTATGCGAAAAGCCGATTATGCTGCTTGATGAACCCTTTGGTAAGTTAGATGCATTTACAAAAATGGAAGTGCATCGTTGGCTTTTAGATTCATGGCATCAAGAGAAGCAAACAATCGTGATGGTAACACATGACTTAGATGAAGCGATTCTATTATCTGATCGTGTATTCATTATGTCACAAAGGCCAGCTACGATTGTAGGTGAAGTAAAGGTTAACTTACCACGTCCTCGAACGATGGAAATGTTAACATCTCTTGAGTTAAAAGAAGATAAGGCCGAGATTTTAGGGATATTGGCTCCTTATATGAGGAAGTAATGAAAGCTTCTTAACAGTTTTTGTGACTGTTAAGAAGCTTTTTTTTTTAGAGGGAGAAACAATGGGTTAAATGATTGAACAAAGAGTGGATTCACTCATTTTAGATTTTACAAGTCTGTATGCAATGGAGAAAATGTCCAAAGGAATTTTAAAAGAAAAAGAGGAACCAAAAGATTCATAACGAATAAAATATAAGAGCATGGTGCATGCTTATTATAAGACAATAATGATTTATAAAGGAGTGAAAGGATAAGATGACTTTATCAACTGTTCTTCAAATGGTTTTAGCTTGATATGGGAGAAGTCTGCCCATTTTTAAAGTTTAAGCCAAATTGAAGACAGCAGGTAAAGAACCTTAATCCTTTTTTACAATAGTAATGTGTAATGGGTAAGGTGTGTTCACCTTACCCATTTTTCATATATACAATTAAATAAGATCTTTATTTTGCTGTTCTCCCTATTTGGCTTGTTAGTTATAAAGAAAAGGAGAGAACAAAAATGAGCGTATTAACAGTAGAAAATCTTACACATACGTATGGAGATAAAACCATTTTATATAATGCTTGTTTTCGATTATTACAAGGTGAACATGCGGGGCTTGTCGGAAGTAATGGTGCAGGAAAGTCAACATTGCTTCGGCTTTTAATAGGAGAAGTTTTGCCTGATGGGGGAATGATTGAATGGTTTCCGCATGTAAAGGCGGGGTTTTTAGAGCAGCACATTGATTTACAAGAAGGAACAACAATTGAGGAATATTTACAAAGTGCATTTTCTCATTTGTATGCGATTGAACGTGAAATGATAGTCAGTGCTGAAAAGATGGCAAAGGAAACAGACTTAGATAAGTTATTAGTACACTATGGTGAATTACAAAATATACTAGAGGGTTCAGATTTTTATCAAGTTCATACGAAAATAGAAGAAGTAGCAGCTGGTTTAGGATTGTTAGACTTAGGGATGAAAAAAGATGTTTCAAAATTAAGTGGTGGCCAGCGTACAAAGTTATTACTTGGGAAGCTTCTTTTAGAGAAGCCACATGTTTTACTATTAGATGAACCAACAAACTATTTAGATACAGTTCATATAGATTGGCTAAGGGCGTATTTACAAGCGTATGAGCATGCCTATATTGTTGTGTCACATGATGAATCATTTTTAAACAATATTACGAATGTTATTTATCATTTAGAAGGGCAAACAATAAAGCGCTATACGGGGAATTATGAAAGATTTTTAGAAAGTTATCGCTTGCAGAAGCAGCAATTGCAAGTGGCTTATACGAGACAACAAAAGGAAATTGCAAATTTAGAGAGTTTTATTCAAAAAAATAAAATTCGAAAAGCAAAGCAGGCAAAAAGCCGTGAAAAGGTATTGGAGAAAATGAAAAAAATTGGAAAACATAACGATGTACCACGGCCGCGTTTTCATTTTCAGATTCACACTGAGCCTGTGAGCCGCATATTACAAGCACAGCAAATTCAAATTGGTTACGTGGAGCCATTGTTTCCGTCCCTTAATTTACAAGTGAAAAGGGGCGAAAAGATTGCAATTGTTGGTCATAATGGAATTGGAAAAACAACAATGCTAAAAACGTTGTTAGGACAATTAGAACCATTAAGTGGGAGAGTTCATATTGGAGAACGGGTACAACCTGCATATTTTGCTCAAGAAGAATTTAGGGTAGAAGTTACACCACTTGAGCAAGTATGGTCAGGTCGTCCAGATATGACGCAAAAAGAAGTTCGTCAATCTTTAGCAAGGTGTGGTTTAAAGGAAGAACATATTCGGCAGTCTCTTTGCCTTTTAAGTGGTGGAGAACAAACGAAGGTACGTTTATGTGAACTTATGTTAATGCGGAGTAATGTTTTAATTCTAGATGAGCCGACGAATCATTTAGATGTACAGGCGAAAGAGGCATTGAGAGAAGCTTTAGAACACTATCAAGGAACAATTTTACTCGTTTCTCATGAACCTTCTTTTTATGAATCTTGGGTGACGAGAGTTTGGAATCTGGAGGAAATGAACGTTACTAAAAAATAAGAGAGCCGTTTATTTAGGAGTGTAATGGGCAAGACATAAAATATTTTAGTATGAAGATCATGAAGCAGCTACATGTTACGTAGCTGCTTTCATATTATTTATTGATTTACTTGTAGTCGTTCTTGAATGAATAATAGTAATTTAACAATACTGTCTTCCGTATAAATATCAAATTTTTGTCGATGAAATTCACCATGGTCGTTATAAAAAACAAGTTCTCCTTTACCAGCAACTTCGTTTATCAACATATGAAAACTAAGTGGCGTTGCTACGATGGAGCCGTTATCATCTCGTAAAAGTATTTGGCATAGTGTTCCTTGTTGTGCCTCTTCATATAAAAAATCGTAATGAAAGGATTGAGAGAGTTTTTCTATCTGAGATAATAGTAGGGTTTGTATAGCATGTTTATCTTGCATACAGTATAACCTCTTTTCGTTTGTTTATATAAAGTATTTGCTGTTCTAGTATATTAACGATAGGGATACTTTGTACATAGCTATTGCTCATTACGTCTAGAGACTACCAAATAGATAATTAGAAGAAAGAAATCAATTATTCGTAAATAAATTATATTCAGAAAAATTCTATTGACAAAATTTTTTGTGAGATTTACTATTAGTACCATAGTTTTTGAAAAATTTAATACAAATACTCTTATCCAGAGAGGCGGAGGGACTGGCCCTATGATGCCCGGCAACCGAGCTTATGAATTATAAGCTAAGGTGCTAATTCCTGCAAAACGATTTTCGTTTTGGAAGATAAGAGAGGAGCCTATTTTGTCTATTCGACACCTCTCTTATTTGAGAGGTGTTTTTTGTTTAAGAACAGATATATATAAGGAGGAATTGTATATGAAAAAGTTGTTGTTAAGTATTGTAAGTGGAACGGTATTGTTATTAGGCGCATGTAGTGCTGATTCGGGGAAGGAAGCAAAAGCGCTAGATGAGAAAAAGATTACAGTTGGTGTAACAGGTGGACCACATGAACAGATTTTTGAAAAAGTAAAAGAAGTGGCGGCAAAAGATGGTCTACAAGTTGATTTAAAGGTATTTAATGATTATGTAGCACCAAATGTATCGTTAGACGAAAAAGACATTGATGTGAATAGCTATCAAACGAAATCCTATTTAGATGTATTTAAAGCAGAACGCAATATGAAATTGACAGAAGTATTTTCAACGGTAACGTTCCCAATGGGAGTATATTCTAAAAAACTGAAAGATGTAAAAGAGTTAAAAGATGGAGATGCAATTGCTGTACCCAATGATCCAACGAATGAACTTCGGGCATTAAAATTATTTGAAAAAGCAGGTGTTTTAAAGGTTGATCCAAAAGCAACCGAGAAAGCAACTGCAAAAGATGTGATTGAGAATCCGAAGAATTTGAAAATTGTTGAATTAGAGGCGTCACAATTACCAACGCAGCTAGATGAAGTAAAAGCAGCGGCGATTAATACGAATTTTGCATTAGGTGCAAAACTAAATCCAGCTAAAGATTCTATTTTCCGTGAAGGAAAAGATTCACCATATGTAAACTGGGTGGTTGTTCGTACGGGAAATAAGGATGATGCAGCTGTAAAAAAATTAAAGAAAGCTTATCAATCTAAAGAAGTTAAAGAGTTTATCGAGAAAAAATTCGATGGTTCTGTTTTGCCATCTTGGTAGGAGCTGACTATAATGATTGAACTGAAAAATGTATCCAAAGTATTTACAACAAAAAAAGGTAAGGTTGAAGCTCTTAAACCAATTTCTCTTAAAGTAGAGAAAGGAGAAGTATTTGGAATCATCGGATATAGTGGCGCTGGTAAAAGTACATTAATCCGTTGTGTAAATTTATTAGAAAAACCAACAACAGGAAATATAATTGTAAATGAAAAAGATTTAACAACTTTATCTACAAAAGAGTTAGCGCAAGCGAGACACAAAATCGGGATGATTTTTCAAGGATTTAACTTATTAAAAACAGTCAATGTTTATGAAAATATTGCATTACCTTTACGTCTAGCTGGGATTCCAAAAACTGAAATTGAAAAAAGAGTAGAAAAATATTTACGTATTGTTGACCTTTTTGATAGAAAAGATGCATATCCAAGTGAGCTTTCTGGTGGTCAAAAACAGCGTGTTGCGATTGCGCGTGCACTATCCTATGAACCAGAAATTTTGCTAAGTGATGAAGCGACAAGTGCATTAGACCCAGAAACAACAGATTCTATTTTAGATTTGCTACTAGAGATCAATGAGAAAATAGGTATTACGATTTTGCTAATTACACACGAAATGAATGTAATTCAGCGTATATGTGATCGAGTTGCTGTAATGGAGAATGGGGCTGTGGTTGAGAGTGGCACAGTAAAGGATATTTTTACAAATCCGCAACATGTAACCACGAAAAAATTTGTAAACAGCGCTTTTGTAGCTAAAATTCCGGAAGAGGTACAGAAAGAGCTAAAAAACACTGGGGAGATTGTAACGCTTTCGTTTATAGGGAACTCTTCAGGAGAACCAGCATTGGCTGTTGCTACAAAACGATTCCAAGTGTATCCCAATATTTTATCTGGTAATATTACACAATTAAAGCGTGAAGCGTACGGTAAACTCGTTGTTCATATGCAAGGTGAAGAAAACGAGGTACATAGAGCTTTAGTATTTTTACAGGAACAAGGAATCATCGTAGAAGGAGGTAGGAAAGAGTATGGGAAACAAGTCCTTTTTGGATGAATGGAGTAACGTGATATGGGAAGCAACGATTCAAACGTTTCAAATGACATCAATTTCACTACTTATATCAATTATTATTGCATTGCCACTAGGAGTAACACTTGTTTTAACAAGGCCTGGTGGTCAACTAGAGAATAAAATCGTATACCCTATTTTTAATACAATTATTAATGTCATTCGTTCTATTCCATTTATTATTCTATTATTCTTCATTCTACCGTTTACAAAAATGCTTATGGGAACTTCAATTGGTGTGAAAGGTGTGATTGTACCGCTTGTTGTATTTACAGCTCCTTATATTGCACGTTTAATGGAAACAGCTTTACTAGAAGTGGATCGTGGTGTAATTGAGGCGTATCAAGCGATGGGAGTTTCTACTATAAAAATTATTTGGCACGTTATGGTTAGAGAAGCGCGTCCATCGCTTGTGCTCGGCTTGACCATCGCAACGATTGGATTAATCGGTGCAACTGCGATGGCTGGACTTGTAGGAGCAGGTGGTCTTGGAGATTTAGCATATCGATTCGGTCATTTGCGTTATGAGCCAGAAGTGATGTATGCAACAGTCTTTATCCTAATTATTCTTGTTCAAGGATTACAATCTCTAGGGAACGGGATTGCGAGAAAATTAAAGAAAGATTGAAAAAGTGCGGTAGCTCTAATATAAGAGGTACCGCACTTTTTTATTTTTTGGAATATAGGTATAAATAAAATTGAGACCTAATTTTTTTAGATACCATATCGTGGTATCATTTAAATTTTTCGTGTAAAATAATAGTAAAAATATGTAATGGAAGAATTAATAGCATATATTGAAGAACAAGGATGATTACTTTTATTCATAAAAACCGGAAATTGTGGCGTGATGTGATGTTAGAGAAGGTAAATCGTTTGTTAAAGCATTATAAAAATGTGGAAAATATTGTCGTTTCATTGGAGGATATGAAAGAAATTTCAGCGAAGTATTTAGTATTTACAGCACCAACAGTTTTATTATTTCATCAAGGAAAAGAAATACTTTGTGAGTCACGATTTATTTCCTTAGGGAATATAGAATGAATATTACAAACGTTCGGAAAATAAAAGGAGGATTTCATATGGGATTTGTAATAGCGGCATTATTGTTTTTAGTTTTAATTGGAATGATTGTAAAATCAATTAGATCGAATAAACGGAAAGTAAATCTTTATAAATCAGGTACTGGTGATAGTACATCCACTACGGCTACTTCTACACCATTTTTCTTTGCAGGATCTGATAGCGATAATTCACATGATTGTGGAAGTTCGTTTGGAGGAGATAGCGGTTTTTCAGGTGGTGATGGCGGTAGCTGTGGCGGCGGTGGAGATTAAAAAAATACGCTCTTTATGGGCGTACTTCTTTTTAAACAAACGTTTGATTAGTTGACTTGAATCCGTATAGAATCAGCTAAACAAACGTTTGTTTAAATGCAGTGTATTAATAAATAAGGAATATATGATGTTATAAGGGGAATGAACATGGAGAGGAAGCCGAAAGTTAAAAATAAAGGGAAGGTAGCTTTATTTTTATTAGTTGCAGGGGGAGTATTTATTGTTAAACTTGGTTTGAAGGTTGGAGCTATTCATACACTTCGAACATGGTTTGAGAATACTTTTTCCTAAATAAGGAATATGACCTCTTGTAAAAGAGGTTTTATATTTGTTAATATTAAACTGAACGGTCGGTTTAGTGAGGTGTGAACATGAGGAAGAGTGCAGAAGAGATAAAAAAAGAAATAGCGTACCAAGCGGAAGAGTTATTTTCACAAAAAGGATACGCTGCAACATCTATGGAAGATATTTGTGAAATTACTGAACGTAGTAAAGGTAGCATTTATTATCATTTTAAAAGTAAGGAAGAATTATTTTTATTTGTAGTAAAACAACATACGTATGATTGGCTTGAAAAGTGGAATGAAAAAGAAAAGCATTATCATACGAGTACCGAAAAATTATATGGGCTTGCAGAGTACCACGTGGAAGATATACAACAGCCTATTTTTAGTGCCGTGGAAGAGTTTTCTACAAGTCAAATTGTGAGCAAAGAAACTCTGGATGAAATGCTGGTTTTAGCAAGGGCATCATATGGTGTTTTTGAAAAATTAATTGAAGAAGGTATAAAATCTGGAGAATTCCGTCAAGGAGATACCAGGGATCTTATGTACATTGTAAATGGCTTATTATCAGGGCTTGGGGTACTTTACTATGAGCTAGACTCTACAGAAATGAAACGCATTTACAAGAAGGCAATAGATGTACTGCTACAAGGAATGGCAGCTGAATCTTAAATCAGCAGCTTTTCTTTCATACTAAATTAGACTGGACGGTCGGTTTATAAAGGGGAGATAGTATGAAATCTTTATTTAAAAATCGAGCATTTATGCTTGTTATGGCGTCTGATATTTTACAGCAGTTTGCAATTTGGATTCGAAATATGGCACTTTTGTATTTCGTTATGGAGCGAACAAATAATGATCCCGTTTCAGTTTCATTATTATCGGTTATGGAATACGCACCCATTTTTGTTTTTTCATTCATTGGTGGTGCGCTAGCAGATCGTTGGAATCCGAAACGAACGATGGTAGTAGGAGATATGCTGAGTATGGTATCTATTATTGGAATTGTGTTCTTGTTAAAAATGGATTATTGGCAGGCTATATTTTTTGCAGCGCTTGTTTCAGCGGTTGTTGGACAATTTTCTCAGCCTTCATCGTCACGAATATTTAAACGCTACGTAGAAGAAAAACATGTTGCAAACGCAATTGCAGTAAACCAAACGCTACAGTCACTATTTATGATTTTTGGGCCAGTTGTAGGATCGATTGTTTATACACAGCTTGGGTTGTTTATTTCACTATATAGCTTAATTGGATTGTTTGTGTTATCGGCTATTACTCTTTCGTTTTTACCAAGATGGATAGAAAAAGAGAAACCTGAGAGTATCTCATTATGGAATGATATAAAAGAGGGATGGAGGTATGTCCTTCAAACAAAAAATTTATGTATGATTACAATTACTTTCGCGATTATGGGGTTAGCAGTAGGATTAACAAATCCATTAGAAATATTTCTTGTTATTGAACGATTGGGAATGGAGAAGGAGGCTGTTCAATATTTAGCAGCTGCTGATGGAATAGGTATGCTCATTGGAGGCGTCGTTGCAGCAGTCTTTGCTTCAAAAGTGAATCCGAAAAAAATGTTTGTGTTTGGTATGGGTGTTTTGGCTATGTCTTTTCTTGTAGAAGGACTGTCCACATCATTTTGGATTACTAGTTTGATGCGGTTTGGAACGGGAATTTGCTTAGCTTGTGTGAACATTGTTGTTGGAACGCTTATGATTCAGCTTGTACCGGAGAATATGGTAGGACGTGTAAATGGTACAATTTTACCGCTTTTTATGGGAACTATGCTAATTGGAAATTCACTAGCTGGGGGATTAAAAGAAGCGACTTCACTTATTATTGTATTTTGTATAGCGATGTCACTTATTTTACTCGCGATTTTACCAATTTTACGTATGAGAATAAATGAAGAAGTTAGAAATAAAAAAGAGGATGCAAATCAAAAGGGGGTTACGGATTCTTTGGTGTAGGAATTCTACTAGAACAGGAGCGATTTATGCTCCTTTTCTATCCCGCATTAACGGGCAGTAAGACCCCCACTGATTAAAGTTTCACTTTATATGGGGATCTTTTGACAACTATATGTACCAAATATATACTGATGTTGTAAAAATAATTTTACAGGTTAGGAGAAAAGATGTGAAAAACCAAATTTACGCATTGCGCACTGAAAATAATATTTCACAAGGTGCATTAGCTGATAAATGTAAAGTATCGAGACAGACGATAAATGCAATTGAAAATAATAAATATGATCCAAGTTTAGCTCTGGCATTTCGTTTAGCTGAAGTATTAGGGACAACGGTTGATAAATTATTTTTGTATAAGCAGTAGAGTTTTTATATAAATACGGATTGAAAGACCGACATAAAACCATTCCTTTTAGGTGGGAGAGAGCATCCACCCATGGGTAGGAGCGGTCGGTGTCTTTTTTACCCCATTCCATGTGAAAACAGAAGGAGAAAACGAGTGGAGAACTGCTTTTGTTTTCATAACCACGACTTAGATGTCGGGGAATTAAAATGGATATATATGGTAGTGTGGGCTATCGATAGAATAATAGAAAATGTCCCTTTCTGCATGCAGAAAGGGACATTTTCTATTATAGTGTTTCCGATTTTGGAGCAGGTGGTGTAACAGAAGTCGCATTTTCCGGTACTCGTGTTAGTATGAATCCGCCGATTATAAATAAAACGATAATGCTTAGTACACCAGCATTTGTTCTTCCTGTTAGCTGAGTTGTTACACCGACTAATACGGGTCCCATAATAGCTGCGAACTTACCGAAAATATTATAGAATCCGAAGAATTCATTTGCAGATTCTTTCGGTACCAACTTTGCAAAATATGAGCGGCTGAGCGCCTGAATTCCGCCTTGAGAGGTTGCAACAAGCATTGCTAAAATCCAAAAGTCGAGTGTTGTTTTTAAGAAATAAGCGTATGCACAAATAATGATATAAATAATAACACCGACATATAGCATTTTCTTGTCTTTGAACGTTTCAGATAGTTTCCCATACAGCAAGGCGAATGGACAAGCGACAATTTGTGTTACAAATAAAATAATAAGTAAGTTTGTCGCACTAATACCAAGGTCTGTGCCATAAGCTGTGGACATTGTAATAATTGTATCGACGCCATCAATGTAGAAGAAATAAGCAAGCAAGAACAAGAATACAGTGCGATATTGACGGATATTTTTAAATGTATTAGCTAAGCGCTTAAAACTCATTGTGATCGGTTTTGGGTGCCGTTCAATATAATGCGTTTGTTCCACATTTTTGAGCATCGGAATCGTAAATAATCCCCACCAAAGAGCTGTAATTGCAAAGGAAATTTGACTGGCGATACCAACTGATAATGGGATTGTTCCTTTTTGGGCAAGGATAATTAGAGTGAGGCATCCAATAAATGGAATTGTACTTCCGATATAGCCTAATGCAAAACCACGAGTTGAAATTCGGGTCATTCGATCTTCTGTTGTGATATCTACTAAAAATGCATCATAGAAAATGTTTGCTCCAGCAAATCCAACTAAAGCGAGCATATAGCAGCCTAGTAGTAAATACCACTGTGATGTTGGAACAACAGCTAGCATACTTGTAAATATAATACCGAGTCCAAAAAAGAATGTGAAAAAGCGTTTTTTAAAGCCTTTATAATCGGCAATTGTACCGAGAATAGGAGCGAGAATAGAAATTAAAAGTGTTGAGAGAGAATTTGCATATCCCCAATAAGCTGTTGAAGTTGCTCCAGATAGACCTGCTTCTTTTGCAGCAGCTTTGAAATAAATAGGAAATAGTGCAGTTGTAATGACGAGCGAGTATACCGAGTTGGCCCAGTCATACAATATCCAGCTTTTTTCTTGTCTGGACATTTTTTTCATAGAATGTTCCTCCTTATAGTCGTTCTAGCATTAGTGTACAAAAATAGAAATAGGAAAAAGAGAAACAGAGGTAAGTTTTACGTATTTTTTACATAGATACACATTTCTTTACAATTGAAGTAAATCCTCTATTATAGTTCCGTCAGTTTCACCAAGGTATAATCCGAGCAACCGTGCAATGGTCGGTCCTTCGTCAATGAGACGCATATAAGGAATAATTGCACCTTGGCGAATGCCTTTTCCAGCGGTGATGAA
Source organism: Bacillus sp. 105MF (assembly GCF_000374885.1). Taxonomy (NCBI): domain Bacteria; kingdom Bacillati; phylum Bacillota; class Bacilli; order Caryophanales; family Bacillaceae; genus Bacillus; species Bacillus sp. 105MF. The sequence continues at coordinate 130,660 of NZ_KB895579.1, forward strand.
GATGGTCTCATAGTTTGGTTTTGTTGGAGAATAGCCATGCGTACCGAACGTGTATTTTTTACTGGGAGTTACATCTTTTTCCAAGATTTCTTTTATAAACTCTCCTGTGTAGTTTTCGGTGAAGTAATAGCCTTCTCTTGCTTCAAGCATAAAAAGGCAGTTTCCATCAGCACCGCGCTCTTTTGCGCCTTCATCATGAAGGATAAATTCGATTCCATTTTGTTTATCTTGAAGGAGTTCTTCAAGAAGGTGTTGGACAACTTGTATAGTTTGGATATCATTTTTATCCTTTACATATACGTAAGCAGAGCCATCACAGCTTTGGCAATAAGCTTTCCAATTTGTTAATTTGCCATCTTGATTTACTGAAATGAGTCCTTTTTGATGGAAAAGAACATTTAATTGAATAGCCTTATTCTCACTTAGAGCGCTATGATCACCGAGGGCAATAATTGTACTTGCTTCGTATATACCAGTTTCTTTTAATGCTTTGATAATCTTCCCCAGTCTCTCATCGTGCCGCTGAATAGCAGCTGTTGTCTCCGTAGAAGAAAATCCATGATAATGCCTTTGTGTATCTAAATCTGTAAAGTGAACAAACATGACGTTCGGTTTTTTTGTTTGTATGGTATGTACGGCTGAGGCGAGGACAAAATCATCAAGTTCGGGCTGTGACAACCCTTTTCTAATATGGCCAAAACGACGATTTAAATCTAGCTGATACAACGGGCTTCCACTAAATAATGAAACAAGAACTTGATTTTGCCACGGTCTGTTTGGAAAAATTTCAGGTAAGTTGTAGTCAATTTTTGCTCTTCCTGTAACAGGCCATAGAAGTGCAGCTGTTGTTAAATTCGCTTTTCGTGCCTCGTCATATAATGTCGTTCCTTTAATAGAACGGCGGTACCAATGCCAATCTGGTGATTCCCTGCCAGGCTGAAGTAATGTATTGCTTACAACACCATGTTTGTTAGGGTAGTTACCAGTTACAATAGTGGCGTGACTTGGATATGTTACAGAAGGATAAATAGCTTCTACTTTTTTTGCAATTGCACCTTGTTCTATTAAAGACCGAAAATGAGGAAGTTCTTGTAATATAGGAAAATCTAAAGCTGATAAACAGTCAAAAGATAAAACAATTACATGATTTGTTAATGGCTTGCCCATTGTGTATACCTCCTGTTATATAACCTATTATTATATATTACTATTAATACCTAGTAATAAAAATATCTTTCGGAGAAGAAAGTATTTTTTATATATTCAGACTAATAAGAGTATAATGTGCGTAAGAAGAAATCAAGAGGGAAGAAAGATGGAAACCTTTTTAATAACTAGTGTCCTAACAGTAATTGTTGTTTTCTTTGTGTCGTTCATGTTACGAAAAAGCTTTCCGAATCGCTCATTTGATATTACGTTTGGTCTTATTATCATTATAATTTGTCTAATTTGTTTTCTAATCACGTTATTTTTTATTGGTGGATTTGAAGGTATGGCATATGGTTTCTTATGTTTCTTTATACTAATTGGAACAGTTGTTGGAATGTTACTTCATCAAATTGTAAAATTGTTTAGGGCGAAAATAAAAATTGATAAGGGACATTTAGTAGATCCCTGCAAATTTTATGATACTTATTATTGTATATCACTATTAATATCTGATTATAAAAAATCATCCATGAGGAAGGTTTATTGTTTATTTTTTGAATTTTAAAATATATAATAATTATAGGAAAATTGATGGAAGGAGGAAATGGAATGAATGGATTTGAAGTGTTTTTTATAATTGGAGCTGTAACAATTCTCATTGTATTTGCTGTTTCATTTTTATTAAAGAAGCAATTTCCAAAGAGACCGTTTGATATTATATTTGCACTTATTTTAATTCTCCTTTGTTTAGCTTTCTTTCCTTTTACTATCTTCGCTATTGGAGGATGGGATGGAATGGGTTATGGTATTGCATGTTTCTTTGTTTTAGTGGGAACAATCATCGGTATGATTACTCATCAATTTGTAAAACTCTTTCGGAAAAATTATGTGTAAATTCAGTATAAAACAGAAAAAAACGAAAAGAATATATAAAAACAAGAAAATTAGCTATTGTTTTAAAATAGAATTTATATTATGATATTCAACAAATTTATTTCGTTATAACGATGAAAAAGGATTAGTACATGTCCCACCTTTTTTCTAGAGAGAGAATCCGTTTGGCTGGAAGATTCTTAAAAAGGCGATATGGAACCTACCTTTGCGTTCTGCATATGCAGCGGGAAGTTCCCGTTATCAAAAAGAGAGCATGTACAATTTATTTGTGCATGAATCAGGGTGGTAACGCCGGCAAAAGCTCGGTCCCTATTTAGGGGACACGGGCTTTTTTTATTTTCTAAAGGAGGAAAAGAATATGGCAAAAGAACAAGTACAAGCTATTACAAAAATGGAAGAAGACTTTGCTCAGTGGTATACCGATATTGTGAAAAAAGCTGAGTTAGTTGATTATTCAAGTGTAAAAGGATGTATGATTTTACGTCCGTATGGATACGCGTTATGGGAAAATATGCAGAAAGTGATGGATGGGAAATTAAAAGAATCCGGTCATGAAAATGTGTATATGCCAATGTTTATTCCAGAGAGCTTACTACAAAAAGAGAAGGATCATGTGGAAGGATTTGCACCTGAAGTAGCATGGGTTACACATGGAGGAGACGAGAAGTTAGCGGAACGACTCTGCGTTCGTCCAACATCTGAAACTTTATTTTGTGAGCATTTTTCAAAAATTGTCCAGTCTTATAATGATTTACCTAAATTATATAATCAGTGGTGTTCGGTTGTCCGTTGGGAAAAAACGACGAGACCATTTCTTCGTACAACTGAGTTTTTATGGCAAGAAGGTCATACAATTCATGAAACGGCAGAAGAATCTCAAGAAGAAACGTTAAACATTTTAAACCTGTATGCCTCTTTCTGTGAAGATTACTTAGCAATTCCAGTAATTAAAGGACAGAAAACGGAAAAAGAAAAATTTGCAGGGGCGAAAGCAACATATACGATTGAAAGTTTAATGCATGATGGAAAAGCGCTTCAAACAGGAACATCTCATAACTTTGGGACTAATTTCTCTGAAGCGTTTGATATTAAATTTTTAGATCGTAATGGAAAATGGCAATATGTACATCAAACATCTTGGGGCGTATCAACAAGAATGATCGGTGGACTTATTATGGTTCATAGTGATAATAACGGGCTAGTGATGCCGCCAAAAGTAGCACCAGTACAAGTTGTTATTGTACCAATTGCTCAGCATAAAGAAGGTGTGTTAGAAAAGGCAACCCAGCTACAAGGACGTATTCAAAAAGTTGCGCGCGTAAAAATAGATGCTAGTAATAAAACGCCAGGTTGGAAATTTAACGAGTATGAAATGAAGGGTGTTCCAATTCGATTAGAAGTTGGTCCAAAAGATATAGAGAAGAATCAAGTGGTACTTGTCAGACGCGATACGAAGGAAAAAGAGTTCGTATCAATGGATCAATTAGAAGAGCGTATCACATCATTACTTGATGAGATTCACGATTCTCTATTTAATAAAGCAAAGGCATTTCGCGATGAAAACACATATAGTGTTACAGCCTTTGAAGAAATGAAGCAAGCGGCTGATGAAAAGCAAGGGTTTATTAAGGCAATGTGGTGTGGTGAGCTGGCTTGTGAAGAAAAATTAAAAGAAGAAGCAGGAGTATCATCGCGTTGTATACCATTTGAGCAAGAAGAATTAGTACAAGAATGTGTATGCTGTGGGAAGAAAGCAGAGCATATGGTGTATTGGGGCAAGGCGTATTAATTATGTAAGTTTTAAAATAGACCTTTATCTCGAACTTATAAAATTCGAGATAAAGGTCTATTTATATGTTTGTTTAAATTTACAGTATGTATTTTGGGGATGGAGTTATTTTGTTTTAATTATTTCATTTGTTTCCTATGAACCAATAGAACAATATCGAAAAGGAACGATGGCGGATGTGTTAAGATTAAATTAAATGATAATTTGATTTTGGCAAGGGAGGATGGCGGAAACTTAGGTGATAAGGCACAAGGCATGAACGTCATGTATGCAAGCGATGATCTTGTTCCACGATGTTATGATTCAAAGCATTTCGTACAGCCACTTACATACTGAGTGGCATAGAAGCGATGCATATGATGAAAAAGAAGCAACTTCATCAAGGGGTAAAGCCTGCCCAAAATCAAAAAGATTTCATTGATAAATTGTTTGGTATCGCATCATAATCGGTAATTTAGTAGGAAATTTAGGTCCTACTTTTTTGAAAATTTATTTTTGCACCAGAACTAATAACTGTATACGTGCACCTTATTAAGATAGATAATTAATGTTTATGAAAACATAAAAAAGAAGGAAGAGAATTATAAAAATTCTCTTCCTTTTTATTTACGCGAAATTTCATGTTTATTAGCTGTTTAGTTCGTCGGAAAATGCTGTAGAATTTACCTATTCTATTATGACAGTATAAAACATGGTTTTAAGATGTAATATTACATATTAAAATATATTGCTATTCATGTAAGCGCTTACTATGATAAAGGTATAAAGATTCATAACATCTTAATATTAAAAGGGAGGAAATGATTATGGCAATCGCAATGGCAGTTTTAACATTCTTAGGTGGAGTAATTCCATTAGTAACAACACTTATAAAAGCATTCATGTAATATAATTCTCTGCACTTATTTTTTGAAATTATCATACAAATGATCTGTATATCAAAGATGAATTGATGTGCAGATCATTTGTGTGAGCAAACTTTAAACAAGAAAAAGAATCCCAGAAATCATAAGGGATTCTTTTTCTTTATGTGTAATTATGGCTTTAATATATTTCTACCGATAAGTGGTGTTATGTAAACTTTAATTAAGTTTTACTTTAGGAGGTCTGTATATGAATATTCGTTGGTATGAGGATGGAATGAGCTTTGAAACACTACGTGAAGCACAGGAATGGGCATGTAGCGTGGTATACAATGAAATTGGCAACCTATATGAAGGATACAAAACTACTGATGAGAAGATCGCATATGCGTTGGTCTATGAATTAGTAAGAGCTAATACATTATATAATCCTAGTTTTAAAATTCATACTGATTGGGATTATATTGCTCCGCAGTCTTTTATTTATAAAATTTGGGTAGAAAACTAGATAAAATACTTTAATAATAAGTTTCGCTAACACTGATTATGTAAAAAAGCTAGTCTGGATCTAGCTTTTTCTTTTTTGTTTGCAGGTATCTTAATCTCTTTATTTGTCATGTTTTGAATGTATACTTTCGTTAGTGATTTTGGAGAAAATGAGTGATTTGCTATAAAGCCAATAAAATCAATGGAATGAATGTAAACAAATATGTAAAAGTTTACCTTAGAAATAAGAAAAAAGTCCTATATAAGAGGACTTTTTTTCTTATTTTTTTCCACAACTATCAATTAAATCATATTGTACAGAAATGATTTCATTTCGAATTTGGTTGAGATGATCATGTAATGTTTTTTTAACTGCACTACCTGTTTTACTTTCAAAACTTTTATCTAGTACAATCCCTTGTTCAGTTAAGCTTTTGCATACATCATGAAATGATTCTTTATTTTTTTGAATGTCATTTTTTTGTTTTGTTATGATGCTATCTGCTTTCAATGATACTTCAGTTTCTAAAAATGTTCGTTG